>NZ_JAEDXV010000141.1:0-253 GCF_036877645.1 Terriglobus sp. ADX1 | reverse complement strand
GAAGGCGTAGCCATCGCACGCCAGCAGGTAGAGAACGGCGCCAACGTCATCGATATCTGCATGGACGAAGGCATGATCGACGGCGTCGCAGCCATGACTCGCTTCCTGCAACTCCTTGCCAGCGAGCTGAAGTAGCCAAAGTCCCCTTCATGGTGGACTCCTCCAAGTGGGAAGTCATTGAAGCTGGCTTGAAGTGCCTGCAGGGCAAAGGCATCGTTAACTCCATCTCGCTGAAGGAAGGCGAAGAGAAGTT
>NZ_JAEDXV010000140.1:0-253 GCF_036877645.1 Terriglobus sp. ADX1 | reverse complement strand
CAGGAGCCACCTTCGCAATCGTCGGCGTCTTCACCTTGGCCTCAGCGGCTTTCTTAGGCGCAGCACTAGCCGCCGCACTCTCCTGTCCGCCAATGGTGTACGTCAGCAACGTGTGCGTCCCATGCGCGACCCCGGCAGCTTCACCCGCACCGCCTGCGGAGCCTTCACAGCCACCAGCACCACCGCGGCAATCACCAGCGCATGCGTTCCCGCCGAAAGCCAAACACCCCGTCGATCAGCCCCACGCCACATG
>NZ_JAEDXV010000013.1:0-130011 GCF_036877645.1 Terriglobus sp. ADX1 | reverse complement strand
CGACCATGGCGGAGGTGTAGCTGTTCCACATGGGGAAGATGGGAAGGAAGCCGCCCTCTTCGCCTTTGTAGATGAGCGAGCGCACCATGGCGGCGTCGCGGTCGGGGTCAATGATGGTGAGCAGCGGATGCAGCGCGCGGAAGGTGTCCCAGGCGGAGAAGTCTTCGTAGTAGTCGCCGGTGCCGTGGACGACTCCACCGACTGCGAATTTGGGCCGTGTGCCACTTACGTCGCTGAAGGTGCGCGGCACAAGGATGGCGTGATACATGGCCGTGTAAAAGACGCGGCGGTCCGATTCCGGGCCAGTGATTTCAATCTTGCCGAGTGCGCGGTCCCATGTGGCGTGCGACTTCGCTTCGACTGCTGCGGCGTCGAAGTTGGGGATTTCTGCTTCGAGGTTTTTTCTGGCTTCGTCGACGGAGACGAAGGAGGTGCCGATGCGTGCGCGTACCGTTTCACCCTGCTTCACGTTGAAGGTGATGGCGGTGCCTGCGGGTTGGAAATCTGCCCCGATTTGGATTGCGGCTTGAATTGCCTGCTCCTCATCCGGTGTGCCTGATGTCGGAGCGTTGTTGGCCTTCCATGATGGGCCGGCCTTGAAGTCGTGATCGAAACGGATGACGACGTAGCCAGCGAATCCTGCCGATTTGCCAGTACCGCGATAGAAGCGTCGTACAGGATTGATGCCGGTGATTTCGCGGTGTGCGGCGTCGACGGTGAGCGTTGCGTCGCCACCGGGGGCGAGGTTTTCTACCTGCAGCCATGCGGGACCGGACTGCTGGAAGATGAACGACAACAGACCGCTGTGCGAGAGCGCCGTTACGCTGGCTTTGACGTGCAGGTCAGGCAAGGACACGTCGTAGCGATAGGGCGAGGAATGCTCGTCGCTGTGAGGAAAGCTTGAGGCGCGCTTCGATGCGTCTGTGGGGAAGCTGCCGGTGCCTGCGAGGAATTGGAAGCTGCCGTAGTCCTGCACAGCGGAGCCGGAGAGGAAGTGTGTGGCGCGAATGCCGTAGAGTCGCGGTGCGTCGTACAGGTAGGCTACGGTGCCCTTTTTCTCTGTCCGCGTGATTGCGGGCGTCCATGACGTCATACCGTAAGGCACGCCTACTCCGGGGAAGGTGTTGCCTTCTGCGGAGGTGCCTACGAGCGGGTTTACGTCGTCGGCGAGGGTGTGCTTTTGAGCGGCAACGGACAGTGTGACGGCACAGAGAGCGAGCGAAAGAGCCTTGCGGAGCATGGAAACACTTTACTGGTTCAAAGGGCTGTCATGGGAGGGGCAGCGACAGGAAACTGCTGCGGCTCCGGTGCGAGCTTGTCTTTCAGGCCGATGAGATGGCGTTCCATGATGTTCCAACTGAACAGGGCCACCGCATACGTTCCTGCAAAAGATGCAAGCACGCGCAACGGCATGGGGTACGACATGAGATGACGTTCCACCCAAAGGAAGACAAAGGGATGGAAGACGTACAGGCCGTACGAGATGCGTCCGATGAAACGCAAGGGCCGAGACGAGAGCACATGATTCAACCGAGGCATCTCGCGCAAAAGCAGCAGCGCAATGCCGCTGGCATAGAAGATTGCAAAGGCTGTGTACTTTGTTAACGCGATGGGATAGTCCGCGAGATGCCGCGAACCCAATAGCTGCTCTGCTACCAGCACGACGATGCTGCCACCGAAAAGCCAAAGCGCAAGCGAACGTAAACGCTCTAACTGGCCGCGATAAAGAATGACGGCAAGGAATGCGCCGGCGCTGAGAGAGTCAATGCGGGAGGGCGTCAGGTAGAAGATTCCGTAGCCGTAATGCAACAACACGATGCGGCTAACGATGGCGATGACAAACATCGCGGCCAACACCTTGCCGATGAAACGCCGAGGAAGCCACAGAACAAGAAATGGCCACACCAGATAAAACTGCTCTTCCACGGCGAGCGACCAGAAGTGCATGGGGCCGCGCATCACGCTGCGGAACGTCATGGTGACATTCTGCAGATACACCCACACGTCCCAGGAGACGTGGTCGCGCATGAGACCTATCCAGATGACAACGAGCGTGACGTAATACAGCGGAAAGATACGAAGGGACCGCCGAACATAAAAGACGCGGACTTCATGCCAATCGTGCTGCGCGGCTCGAAGCAAAATGCCTGTGATGAGAAATCCGGATAGAACGAAAAAAAGGTCGACACCTGTCTGCGCGAGGGTAATTGGCCCCGGGATATGAACAATGGGGCTGTTGATATGGAAGAGCATGACCATCGTGACGGCAATGGCGCGTAGTCCGTCAAGTTCACGGAAATACGTCCTTCTGGGGGCGTTTGCTGATGGCAACGAGTCAGACAAGGTGTGGGTAGTCTAACGCAGGACTATTTCCGCAGTGCTTCAAGGATCATGGGCCCAGCCTGCGAAATGCTGCCTGCGCCGAGCGTGAGGATGGCCTCGCCCTTGGCAGCAGATTCTGCTACGCGTTGTGCGCCAGCTTCGAGGCTGGGTGCGTAGTTGGCGTCGATGCCTGCGTTGCGCATGGCGCGGACGAGCGCACCGGACGAGATGCCTTCGATGGGCTGTTCGCTGGCGGCATAGATGTCCACGACTTCGACGCGATCCGCATTTGCGAATGCGAGAACGAAGTCCTCAAAGAGATCGCGTGTTCGCGTGTAACGGTGCGGCTGGAAGAGAACGTGTACGCGGCGATAACCCACGTCGCGCGCGGCCTGCAGCGTGGCACGAATCTCCGTGGGGTGATGGCCGTAGTCGTCGATGACGGTGACGCCGCGGGCTTCGCCTTTGGTTTGAAAGCGGCGATCGACACCGCGGAAACGCGAGAGGCCTGCGGCAATCTGCTTGGGCGGAACACCGAGTTCCACACCGATAGCGACGGCGGCCGTGGCGTTCAGGACGTTGTGTTTGCCGGGCACGTGCAGTTTAAACGGCCCGAGCACGATGCCGCGCGCGTTCACTTCAAACGTGGAGTAGCTTTCGGCTTCGGCGGGAAGCATCACGAGTTGGAAATCTGCGTCGGGACTTTCGCCGTAGGTCATCACGCGCTTGGTGACACGCGGAAGGATTGCGCGCAGCAACGGATCGTCAATGCAGGCAGTGGTGGCTCCGTAGAACGGCACCTTGTTCATGAAGTCGACGAAGCACTGCTCCACGTCTTCCATGTCGCGATAGTTTTCCATGTGTTCGCGATCAAGGTTTGTGACGACAGCGAGGATGGGCGAGAGCTTGAGGAAGCTGCGATCGCTTTCGTCGGCTTCTGCGACGAGATACTGCGACTGGCCGGGACGCGCATTGGAACCGAACATGTCCACGCGACCGCCCACCACGACCGTTGGATCAAGGCCGCCTGTTTCCAGCACGGCAGCGACCATGCTGGTGGTGGTGGTTTTGCCGTGCATGCCCGCGATGGCGACGCCATATTTCAGGCGCATGAGTTCGGCGAGCATTTCGGCGCGGGGAATGACGGGGATGTGCCGAGCCTGGGCTTCAAGGACTTCAGGATTGTCTTTGGCGACAGCCGAGCTGATGACAACGACGTCCGCGGGACGCACCTGTTCCGCGGCATGGCCGACAAAGATCGCCGCACCGAGTTTGCGAAGACGGTCTGTGGTGGGCGAGGTACGGAGATCGGATCCGCTGACAGGGAATCCCATGGAAAGCAGGATCTCGGCGATGCCGCTCATGCCGATACCGCCAATCCCGATAAAGTGTACCCGCTGCGCCGCTGCGAACAAGGCCGAACTGTTCTCCCGTTTCTGAGTCAGAAATCACTGTAGCAGTGTGAACGGCTGCCTGCGGAGCATTTCCACGCGAAACGTTTATTTTCAGGGCGATGCGGTGCCGGGATGCGCAACTTTTGTCGCAAAACTGCGTTTGAGGAGATGTAGCCAGCCTCACCCGCGGGATGCGGGGCGGCATGGCGGAAGGAGCAGCACCATGAACGTTCCCACCGCAGTTCGGACCTCCGTGACAACTCTTGCCATCGCCGCAGCCAGCCTGATGGCAGCGCCTATGTTGCACGCACAACTGGGCATTTCTGTGAACGTGGGATTTGCCCGGACGGCTCCGCCTCCGCTACCAGTGATGGAACAGCCCGTAGCTCCCGGCGACGGTTACATCTGGACGCCCGGCTACTGGGCATGGGATGACCAGGTGCAGGACTACTACTGGGTGGATGGCGAGTGGGTAATGGCGCCGGAAACCGGTCTGCTGTGGACACCCGGCTATTGGGCTTATGGCAACGGCGGCTATGTATGGAACGCCGGTTACTGGGGCCCGGAAGTGGGCTTCTATGGCGGTGTGAACTATGGCTTTGGCTATTTCGGCACCGGCTATGAGGGCGGCTATTGGAATGGCAACCGCTTCTTCTACAACACGGCGGTGAACCGCGTGGATATGCGCTTTGTTCACAATACGTTTGTGCGCCCGGTGGGAGGGGATTGGAACCGTGGCGGTACTCGTGTGTCGTTCAACGGCGGCCCCGGCGGATTGCGTATGCAGCCCAATCGCGATGAGCAGCGGGCGATACAGGATCGCAGGTTTGGACCGACGATGACGCAGCGCGATCGCGGATTTGATCGTGGTGGAGTTTCTGCTCCGGCTAATAACGGCTTCCGCGGCCAGAATCCACAGGACTTCCGCGGAAATGACGGCCGTGGAAACGACGGGCGTGGAAACGATGGACGCGGCAATGGATTTGTCGGTAATCAGCAGCCTGTACGCGATGGAGGAAATAACGGCATGCGTTGGTCAGGAGGTAATGACAACCAGATTCGTCCTCCGCAGGTGAACATGCCAACGCCTCCACAGCGCGTCGTCCCACAGCCGCAGGTGAATACGCCGAATCCTCCCCGCCGGGAGTTTCCGACGGATGGCGGCCGGGGAAACACGGTCCAGCAGAACGCGCCAACGCAGCGGAACTTTGATCGTCCGGCTCAGAACACCCAGCCGAATGATTTCCGCGGAGGCGGTGCGCCGAGCCCGCAGGGCGGTAATCGGTTTGCGGGTGGGGAGCGCCCGAACTTCAGCGCTCCTCAGGGTGGCCACAGTGCGCCTTCCGGCATGCGTGGATTTGGCAGATTCTAAGGCGTTTGCCGCAGAGCTGGTGGCCTTCACAGGCTTCCAGCTCTGCGGCTTTTGCTTTCCGGCATAGTGCTTCCCTTTCAACCGCAACCTGAGCCGAGTTTCGGTGTTCTAACAAATGACGTTGATTCCGGGCGAGTCCTGGAAGCAGACCGGGCTTCGATCGAACCCCGCCGCAAGGGGACGGACAGGCGAAGGAGATCCGGAAAGGTGATTGCGATGATGAAGTTTGGAAAGATTGCAGCGATTGCTGCCCTGTCTGTTGCACCCGTGGCCGCGCTGATGACGACAAATAGCGCGCAGGCCCAGGTGGTGGTTGCTGCCAGCTTTGGCGCTCCTCCTGCAATTCCCGAATATGACCAGCCTGTTGCCCCTGGCGACGGCTACATCTGGACGCCCGGTTACTGGGCCTGGGATTCTGCAGCGAATGACTATTACTGGGTGAATGGTGTGTGGGTAATGCCCCCATACACTGGTGCGTTGTGGACGCCCGGTTGGTGGGGTCCTGGCTACGGTGGCGGATGGCTGTGGAACGCTGGCTACTGGGGTCCAACCGTGGGCTACTACGGTGGCGTGAACTATGGCTGGGGCTACTTCGGTGTGGGCTTCTATGGTGGCTACTGGAACGGCGGCCACTTCTGGTACAACCGCAATTGCGGTCACTTTGGCCCCGGCTTTGGCGGTCACTACTACAACGGTGGCTTCGGCGGATGGCGTGGTGGTATTCGCGGCGGTGGCGTTGCGTTTAACGCGCATCCTCCTGCGAACTTCCGCAGCGCGGGCTTCAATGGCGGCGCACGCGGCGGCTTTAACGGAGCCAATGGTTTCCGTGGCGGCGTGAACGGTGGCAACTTCAACCGTGGCGGCCAGCCCGGCGGATCGTTTAACCGTGGCAATGGATTTGCCGGTCAGGCTGGCGGAGCAAACCGCTATGGCCAGCCTGGCGGACAGACCCGCAGCTTCTCGCAGCCCGGTGGCAATTTCAACCGCGGTGGGCAGAGCTTTAACGGTGGCGCGCGGAGCTTCTCGCAGCCCGGCGGTAGCTTCGGAGGCGCACGTAGCTTCTCGGCACCTTCAGGTGGCGGCAACTTCGGCGGTGGCGGCCGCAGCTTCTCTGCTCCATCCGGTGGTGGCTTCCGTGGTGGTGGCGGCGGATTCGGCGGTGGTGGCGGATTCCACGGCGGTGGGGGCGGTGGTTCCCACGGCGGTGGCGGTGGCCACCGATAAGCATTCACTTCCCTCCCCCAGAGGGATCAAGGCCCGGCGCAATGCCGGGCCTTTCTTCTTTCTCTATTTCCGGTTCGCGAGAGAGGCGATGCTGTTGCCGATGTGCTCCAGGGCATTTGGCTTTGCTGCTGATCTGGCTGCTTCGGACATTGCCTGCAGATGCTCTGGAGATGTGAGCAGAGCGATCAGGCGTGCGCGGAGGCTGCCCGGCGTTAATTCCGCCTGTGGCAGCATCTCTGCCGCGCCGATGCGGACCATGGCGAGCGCATTTTTGGTCTGATGATCGTCTGCTGCCTGCGGGAATGGAACCAGCAATGCCGGACGGCCCGCAGCAGCGAGTTCTGCGACCGTGCTGCCAGAGCGCGCAAGAACCAGCGTGGCTTGTTCGAGTTGCTGCGGCATGTCTTTCAGGAATGGCAGTACTGTCACACGTTCTGCTATACCGCCGTTGCGATACGCCGTTTCTGTTGCGGCGAAGGCACGCTCGCCTGTCTGGTGAACGATCGTGAGATTCGGAATCGTTGCGAGTAGATCGGCTGCGATTACAGGCAAGGTGTCATTGAAAACTTTCGCGCCGTTGCTGCCTGCTGTGATGAGCAACCGCGGCGGTTGTGTGATCAGCGGGCCGATGCGAAAGATTTCCGTGCGAACAGGAACGCCGGTGACTTCGGCGTTGCGGAAGTAGCTGCGCGTTTCGTCGAAGGCTACGGCTGCGGCGCTGACACGTTTGCCGAGTACGCGATTCACCATGCCGGGTACGGCGTTGGGCTCGTAGGCGAGCGTTGGGATGCGCAGCAGTGTTGCCGCGATCATTGCGGGGCCACTGGCGTATCCACCCACTCCAACCACTACCTGCGGACGAAAGCTGCGCAGCAGGCGCATGCAATGCAGGATGCCGAGTGGAAGGTCTGCGAGGGTCTTGATGCGCGTGAGCAATGACACGTTTGCGAGTTGGCCGACCTGCATGAGTTCAAGAGGAAAGCCTGCTTCTGGAACGAGTTTTGTTTCTATGCCGCGTGGTGTTCCGAGGAGACGGACTTCTGCGGCGTGATGGTCACGCAGTTCGCGAGCGATGGCAAGCGCGGGAATGACGTGACCGCCAGTACCTCCGCCTGCGATGAGAACGCGCAGGTTGTTGTTTGAAGCCACGTCAGTCAATCTCGCGTGTGATATTGAGCAACACGCCCATACTGGCGAGCGTGATGAAGACGCTTGTGCCGCCGCTGGAGATAAATGGTAGCGGGATACCCTTGGTGGGCAGCAGCGCGATGACCACGCTCATGTTGAAGAAGGCCTGGATGAGGATGGCCGATGTCATGCCGAAGGCCAGGAAGCGTGCGAAGGGGTCGGTGGAGAGGTACGCCGCACGCAGGCCTCGATAGCCGAGGAATGCGAATGCCGCCAACACGCACAGCGCTCCGATGAGGCCGAGTTCTTCGCACACCGTTGCGTAGATGAAGTCCGTCTGCGGTTCGGGCAGGTAGAAGAGTTTCTGCATGCCCTCTGTGAGGCCCTTGCCGAAGAAGCCGCCAGAACCTACGGCGATGAGCGACTGCAGGATGTGGAAGCCCGCGCCGCGCGGGTCAGCCTCAGGATTCATGAAGGCGAGCATACGTGCGCGGCGGAAGGCGACGTGGAAAAGCATGTAGTAAAGAACTGGAGCAGCAGCCGCGGCGGCAATGCCGATCCAGCGGAGACGGATGCCGGCGAGTGCGAGCATCAATCCTGTAACGCCAGCGCAGACGAGTGCTGTGCCAAGGTCTGGCTCTTTGACGATGAGCAGGATGAAGAGCAGCGGTACGGCTGCGGCGCGGATGAGCGTTCCCTTGATGTCATCCATCTGGTGAATGCGGCTTTGCAGGAAGTACGCGAGGAAGAGGACGATGAGGGGCTTTGCTAATTCCGATGGCTGCAGCGTGAGGCCGCCCACGCGAATCCAGCGGTGTGCTCCGTTCATGCCGCCCATAAAGAAGACGCCGAGCAGCAGCACAGCCGTAATGGCAACAGCCGGGAAGACGACTTTGGGGTTGTTGTATTTGCGGTAGTCCACACGCATGAGGACGAAGAGCGCAATGATGCCGAGGACAGCGAAGATCAACTGACTGATGACAAAGTGATACGGCGAGCCGAACTGCGCCTTAGCCAGGATGGCCGAGGTGGAAAAGATCATGACCAGGCCGAAAAGCACCAGTGCCAGCACTGTGCCAAACAACCACTTATCCGCGCCGACACGCTTCGCCATATCTCGAAGCTTAGTTTCTTTGCGTGAGAATTTCTGCAACGCCGATGAGGCAGAGTATCTAACTTGGTTCGGCGGTGGCGTGTTAGTTGGGTAAGTTTTGGACTAACTCTACGAAGACGCGGCCGCGATGTTCGTAACTGGTGAACTGATCGAAGCTGGCGCATGCTGGGGCGAGGAGAATGGTTTCTCCCGGATGGGCCACTTCTGAGGCGAGACGAACTGCCTCAGCCAGCGTTCCGGCAGGCGTGAGTTTTACCTGATCGCCAATCTGCTTTGCGATGATGTCTGCTGCTGCGCCGATCGTGTACACAGCCACGGTGCGTTCCTTGAGCAGAGTGATCAGTTGCGTGTAGTCCGACTCTTTATCCTTGCCGCCGAGGATGAGGCGGATGCCTGAGGGGAACGACTCGAGCGCCTTGATGGTGGCGTCTACGTTGGTGGCTTTTGAGTCGTTGTAATACTCCACGCCGCGCTTCTTCGCGACGAATTGCAAGCGATGATCAACGGCGGTGAAGGACGCAACGGCTTCGCGGATCTCGTCCGTTGCAATGCCTGCAAGCTTTGCCATGGCGATGGCGGCGAGTACGTTCTCCACGTTGTGCGCGCCGCGCAGTGGTATCTCTGCAAGCGGCATGATGGGTTCCGGTGTGCCGCCTTCCTTCGCGATGAAGTAAATGCCATCGTTATGAGCGAATGCACCTTGTTTTACGCGGCGAATCACACTGAACCAGAAGATCTGCGCCTTCGTCTTTGCGGCTACCATTTGCGTGGGTTTGTCTTCCGCGTTGAGAACGAGGAAGTCGTCCGGCGTTTGATTTTCGGTAATGCGCGCTTTTGCGGCTGCATAATTCTCAAACGATCCGTGGCGGTCGAGATGGTCCGGCGTGATGTTCAACACGGCAGCGATATGCGGACGGAAGGTCTCAATGGTTTCAAGCTGGAAGCTAGAGACTTCGAGGACGCTCCATGTCTTTTCGGTTGAGCCTTCCACCATCTCAACAACGGGCACGCCGATGTTGCCGCCGATCTTTGTTTCATAACCGGCGTGCAACAGGATGTGGCCGACGAGCGAGGTCGTGGTGGTCTTGCCGTTGGAGCCCGTGATGGCGATGATCTTGCCTTGGAGTGCGAGGGAGGCGAGTTCGACTTCACCGATGATGGGGACGCCGAAGCGCTGGGACTGCTGCACTTCCGGAGTAGAAAGAGGCACGCCGGGCGAGAGGACGATGAGGTCCTGGCGACGGAATGTCAGAACACCGTGGCCGCCGGATTCAACCATTACGCCTGCATTGAGGAGTGCGGGGATTTCTTTGGCGAGGGCTTCGCTTGGGCGGCTATCGCTGACAGTGACGCGTGCGCCGAGTTTGCGCAGGTACAAGGCCGCGGAGACTCCGCTTTTGCCGAGCCCGACGACGAGTACGCGTTTGCCTTTGAAATCGATCGGATCCATCATGCCCGTTTCTAATTATTGCGTTCGCGAAGCTTGTGCGCCACCAATACGCATGGAATGAACTTCCAGGCGGTTCAGTCCACCTTTCACGCTTGGATCGTCCGCCATGATGGTCTGCACTTCCTCCACCGATTCGCACTCCATCACGCCCATGCCGAAGGCCCCTTCAGGATCGAGTACAGGACCGAAGATGAGCACTTTACCTTCTGCAAAGTAGCGATCCATGTAAACGCGGTGAGCCATCATGACTGCGCGCTCTTCATCAGACATGTCCATGGCGAAGGTTGGGCGCGGTGGCGTCAGTTTGAGATCGAAGAACGCCATATGACTATGACCTCCCTACGCGTCAAAGCTTACCTCAGCTTGAGTGTTGTCAGTGCGAACAGCGCGAAGATAAGCGCCATGATCCAAAAGCGTGTGATGACTTTGCTTTCGCTCCATCCGCTGAGTTCGAAGTGGTGATGCAGTGGGGCCATTTTGAAGATTCGTTTGCCGCCGCGCAGCTTGTAACTACCTACCTGCAGCATGACGCTGACTGCTTCAAGGATAAAGACACCACCGATGAACGGCAGAAGCAGCTCCTGCTTGATGAGTACAGCGACTGTGGAGATTGCCCCGCCGAGTGCGAGCGAACCGACGTCGCCCATGAAGACTTCTGCCGGATGCGCGTTATACCAAAGGAAGCCGATGGAAGCGCCAACCATGGCGCCACAGAAGATGGTCAACTCACCGGCGAGCGGCATGCGTTGCAGTTCAAGATAGTCGCTGAAGACCATGTGGCCGCTGACGTACGTCAATACGGTGAGTGCGGCGGCGGCGATGATGGTGCAACCGATGGCGAGGCCGTCGAGGCCGTCGGTGAGATTTACCGCGTTGGAACTGAAGCTGATGACCAGCATGACGAACACAACGAACGGCAGGAAGCTGAGCCAGTAGAGTCCGTGAATGTGCTGGAAGGTTCCGATGATCAGGTCAGGACGAAACTGCTTAATGAACGGTACAACGAGACGCGTGGAGTACAGGCCGCGTGATTCGAGCCAGACGAGCGATGCCGCAACACAGAAGCTGGCGAGGAACTGGAAAAAGAGCTTCTGAAGGCTGGTGAGGCCGAGGTTCCGCTTGTGGACAACCTTGATGTAGTCATCGGCAAAGCCGATGGCACCGAAGGCTGTGGTGGAAAGAATAGTGATCCACACTAACGGATTGGAGAGGTCGCTCCAGAGCAGCGTGGGCACCAGGATGGAGATGCAGATGAGCACGCCGCCCATGGTGGGTGTGCCGGTCTTTTTCTTGTGGCTCTCCGGGCCTTCGTCACGGATGTACTGGCCGATCTGAAATTCGCGCAGTCGCCGAATCACAAACGGGCCAATGAGCATGCCGATAGCGAGCGCGGTGAGGCTGGCAAAGACACAGCGGAAGGTGAGGTAGCGGAAGATGCGGAAGACCCGGAAAATGGGGTACATCTTCTGATAAAGCAGCCAGTAAAGCAACGTTCCCCTCCGATGGGTGTGCGCGAAAAGTACGCCTCCAGCTTACGCGTGGATGGCCTGCGGAAACACGTTCGTGTTCCGCAGCAGTTTACAAAAATTAATGCCCGGTGGCCTGAATGCCGAGAGGCGTAAGTGCGCGTTCCAGTTGAACGCCGCGGGATGCCTTCAGCAGAACGGCATCGCTTTCGCGAAGATTTTCCAGCATCCACGCGCCTGCTTTTTCCGGTGTGTCAACAAAAAGCGCAATATCACCTGCACCACGAACGAGTTCCGCTGCGTGGCCACGGACACCGATGACCGCGTTAACACCACGCGCTTTCATGTATTCGCCGCATTGTGCGTGCAGGGTTGCGGCATCTGGGCCTAACTCCAACATTTCTCCTGCGATGACGATGTGGCGTGTGGCCTCGACGGCCATCAGCGCATCCACCATGGCGTTCAGTGCGCGTGGGTTGCTGTTGTAAGAGTCGTTGATGATGCGCGCGCCGCGGAAGAGTATCTGTTCGCCGCGCTTGTCGGCGGGATGCAGTTGCTGCAGAGCAGCGATGCATTCGCTTAGCTGCATACCGCTTTCGAGGCCAACCGAAATGCCTGCGAGAGCGTTGTAGACGTTGTGTTCTCCAAGTAATGCTATGTGTGCGGGTTGGGACTCTTTAGCGATCTGCACGGTGAAACTCATGCCGTCAGCGCCTTCGCTTCGCACGTTGATGGCACGTACGTTTGCGGATGCGACATGCAAGCCGAAGTGGCGCGCATAGCTGGTGCGGTCACGGCCAAAGGTGGAAACGTATGGGTCGTCTGCATTGAGAAATGCGATGCCGTCTTGCGGCAGCGACTGCACTAATTCGTACTTGGCATTGGCGATGCCTGCGATGCCGTCTGCAAAATGCTCAAGATGTACGGGTGCGACATTGCTAACGACAGCCCAATTTGGCTCTGCGATCTTCGCGAGGGCGGCGATTTCGCCCGCGTGGTTCATGCCCATTTCAATCACGGCAACTTCATGTTCCGGCTCAAGCTTCAGCAGTTGTAGCGGTACACCGAAACCATTGTTCAGGTTGCCAGCGGATTTGAGCACGCGGAACTTTGCAGAGAGTACAGCGGCTACGCACTCCTTCGTAGTGGTCTTACCTGCGGAACCGGTGATGCCAATGACACGTTTTCCCCAATGGCGACGCACTGCATGTGCGAGTCCTTGCAGCGCTTTCAACACGCAGTCTTCACTCTCAGGGACGCGCAACAGCTTTGTGCTGTCGACTTCAGATGGGACGACCCAATGTGTGCTGACGACTGCTGCGGCTGCGCCGTTTTTCAATGCGGAGGCGACGAAGTCATGGCCGTCAAAGCGTTCGCCCTGCACCGCGAAGAAGAGTTCACCCGCGCCAACGGTGCGTGAATCAATGGAGTATCCGTAGACCTGTGTTTGTAGATCGAAGTCGCCTTCGGCGTGAATCCAGTCGGCCACCTGGCCCAATGTCAATGTCATGCTTGTGCTTCCCTTTTGCGCAATGCAGATGCGGCCACGGCTACGTCATCAAAAGGCAGTGATACTCCCTTTGCTGTTTGTGTTTTTTCGTGGCCTTTGCCTGCGATCAATACGATGTCACCTGGCTGTGCTTCGTTGACTGCGAGTGCAATGGCTTCTGCGCGGTCAAGCACGATGCGAACGTTTTTGTTGCCGCTTGCTTCGACTCCAACGAGAGCTTCCTGCGCGATGACAGCAGGGTCTTCGCTGCGCGGATTGTCGCTGGTGATGATGACGACATCACTTCCCTCACCTGCAGCGCGGCCCATCTTTGGGCGCTTCGTCTTATCGCGATCGCCACCGCAACCGAAAAGTGTGATGACGCGTGCGTTACCTGCGAGTTCGCGTGCGAGTGTGATGAGATTGCGCAGCGCGTCGTCCGTGTGTGCGTAGTCGACTACGACACTGAAGCCTAGCGTGTTGGTTACGGTTTCAAATCGTCCAGGTACGGGTTTCAGTGTGGCGGCGGATGCAATCGCATCTTCGAATGCGATGCCGCGGCCAACGGCTGCTGCAATGGCAGCGACGAGGTTGTACACATTGACGCGGCCTGTGAGTTGCGAAACGACTTCCGCATTACCAAAAGGTGTTGACAACGCGAAGCTCGTTTCGCCTGCACGCAGGACAACACCTGTTGCATGAAAATCCGCGGCTGCGTCAATGCCGTACGTCCATACGGTTTCGCAGTGTGACGCGGCTTGCCTCATTGTTGTTGCATACGGATCATCTGCATTGATGACGGCAATGCGTGGTGTGGGTGCACCGACTCCTTGAAAGAGCCTCGCCTTTGCCTGGGCATACGCATCCATGGTGCCGTGGAAGTCAAGATGGTCTTGCGTGAGGTTCGTGAAGATTGCCACGTCGACAGGGATGTCAAAGACGCGCTCCTGCGCCAGTGCGTGCGAGCTCATCTCCATGACGGCTTCGGTTGCTCCCGCTGCTACGGCGTCGGCAAAGATGGCGAGGACGTCGCGGCTCTCCGGCGTAGTGTGTGGGCTGGGACGCACTTCATCCACAATGTGCGTTTCGATGGTGCCGATCAATGCGGACTTTCTGCCGACACTGCGTAATAGACCTTCTACGAGGAATGCTGTCGTGGTTTTGCCGTTCGTGCCGGTGATGCCGGTGAGCTTCAGCGCACGTTCTGGATGTTGATAGAAGTTGGCACTAACAATGGCTAACGCCTGGCGACCATGTTCAATCAATGCCGCGGGTACATGGCGTGCATCGGCAAATGCGAAGCTCTCACGAGAATCTGCGACGATGGCAGATGCGCCTGCGTCCAGCGCGGCGCGCACATAGCGATTACCATCTGTGGATTCGCCGCGCATAGCGAGAAAGAGCGTGCCGGAGCGGACTTCCCGCGAGTCATACGTGACGGCGAGTATGTCTGCGTGTTCCGTGTCGCCGAGCGCGAGCGTGGAGAGTCCGTGGATGACTTCAGACCATTGCATGCTGGGCTGATTTTATCGCTGAAAGAACATACGAATAGCGACCGCGCCAAGTGCAACCGCAAAGCAACGGCGCAGTGCGAGCGTGGACATGGTTTGCGCGATCTGGCCGCCGAAGTATCCGCCAATACCGATACCTGCGGCGATGAGCAGGCCGAAGCGCCAGTCAACATTCCCGGCTCGCGCGTAGGGCAGCAGCGGAGCAATCCAGATGGGCAACGCTGCGATAAACAGCGATGTTCCCTGCGCACGGACCTGTGTAAGTCCGAAGATGTAAACGAGTACCGGAATGGTGATGGCGCCGCTGGTGCCAAGCATGCCGACGAGAACACCGATGCCGCAACCGCCAAGAAGAATGATGGCCCAGTGCGCGTTGCTCATCGTGTGAACCGCACGACGACTTCGGTTCCGATCGGCACCATGGTTCCTGCAGCAGGAACCTGTTCACGCGCCAGTCCGCTGCCTACAGGTTGCACACGCAGACCTGCGGCCGATGCTTTTTGAATGACGGTGCGCAAACCACCATCCAATACAGGCACTGCCACCTTTGCACTGGCGTCTACAACGACTGCTCCATCTGGACGCGATGTGCTTTGTGGCTGTGGAACGGCTTTGGGAAGAGGCTTGGTCTCCGCCTCATCTGTCATGAGAGAGGAACCGCCGTGATCGCGGAATGCCTTCATGATCTTGTCTGGCAGCGCAGCGAAGACGCCCTTCTTCTCTGGAACGGAAGTTTGTATGGGGGCTGCTTTCGCTGTTGCCGTGGCGACGGCTGCATCGTTCTTCTGCTTCAGAGGATCATCGGCCGGCAGCGTGTTCAGTTCTTCGTACAGCGCATTCAAATCGGCTGGATCTTCATTCGGCGTGTCCGTCGAGGCGAGCTCCATCTTTGGCGCTGATGGGTCTTTCTTTGCAGGCTTTAGCGGCTGATCGTGCGGAACGCCGAGGTACTCCAACACCTGTTGCGCAACTTCTGCAAATACAGGTGCACTGGTGGTGCCACCGTAACGTGTGCCCACCTGCGGATCGTCGATGACCACTGCGACCGAGATGGCTGGGTTGTTCACCGGCGCAAAACCAGCGAAGCTGGCGACCGTTCTGGAATGCGAGTAGGTGTGCGTTACAGGATCAATCTTCTGCGCGGTTCCTGTCTTACCGCCGGCGCTGTATCCGTTCAGTGCAGCCTCAGAGCCTGTACCCTCTGTAATCGTTCCATGCATCATCATCCGCATCTTGGCTGCGGTAAGTTCGGTGATGACACGGTGCGCGCCGTCCGGAAGTTTTTCCGGGAGCTGCGTGGAAGGATGATATGCAGCGGGTTGAAGCTGGCCGTCACCCTTGGAGTGTTCCGTTTCATTCAGCAGGATGTGCGGCGGAAGATAGGTTCCGCCGTTGGCGATGGAAGATACCATCGTCACAAGCTGAATGGGAGTCACAGCAACTTCATGGCCGATGGCGATGGAGAGGATGCTGGTGGCTTCCCACTTACGCGGTGCACGCAGCAGTCCGCGCGTTTCGCTGGGAAGCTCTACACCGCTGCGATCACCAAAACCGAAGCCACGAATGTAGTCATAAAACTTTTGATTACCCAGCTTCAGCGCCATCTTTGCAGCGCCAACGTCACTGGAGTGCTCCAAGGCAAACTGAACCGTGACACGGCCGAAGTGATCCGACTTATCGTCGTGCAGCGTACGTCCGAACATGGTCATCGCGCCGCCCTGGCAATCGACGATGTCAGTTGGCTGTACGCCCGCTCCATCCAAGGCGGCTGCGTAAGTTACAAGCTTGAAGGTTGAGCCCGGTTCATAGACGTCGCTGACGGCGAGGTTCTTCAGAATCGCGGGGTCCTGATGCTTCAGATCATTCGGGTTGTAACGTGGCGAAATAGCAAGAGCAAGAATCTGGCCCGTGTGCGGGTCCTGCACCACGACCGTGCCGTGCGCAGCCTTCATCTTTTCCATCTGCGCATCCAGTGCGCGTTCCGCAATGTACTGGATGTTGGTGTCGATGGAGAGAACAAGGTTCTGGCCGGGCAGAGGCTCGCGTTCATCGCTGGTCAGTGCGTGGCGCTTCGCGTCGACGGCCGTTAATACGTGTCCCGGTGTGCCGTGCAGATCATCTTCAAACTCGCGCTCCATGCCACCAAGACCGATATCGTCAATGCCTACGTAACCCAGTGTTTGTGCGGCAAGATCGGTGTTGGGATAGAAGCGCTTGAATTCTTTCTGGGTGTAAACACCTTTCAGATTCAGTTCGCGGATGCGCTGTATCTGCTCCGGCGTTAGCTTCCGCGCAATCCATGCGAAGTTACGCGAAGCATTGAGGCGCGCAAGGATAGCTCCCCGCGACGTGAAGGTATCCGTTGGATCTGTGTGAACGATGCCGGAAACAAGCTCTGCTACGTTAGCTCGGTTGTCGCCTAATTCACTTGGTACGGCGTATACCGACTCCGCAAGAACAGTGACGGCAAGTTCGCGCAGGTTGCGGTCATATAAAACACCGCGACGCGGAGCTACTTCAAAGGTGCGTTGCTGTTGTTTTGCTGCGCGCTCTGTCCAGTCGTGATGACGAATGACCTGCAGCCACACCAGACGCAATCCGATGACACCTGTCCACGCCATGAAAAAAATCGCCATCCAGACGAACCGGATGCGACGGATGGGAGCGGTCAGTGGCTGGCGTGAGGAGGAATTCATCGTTGCTTCCGGCCTTGGTGGTTCAGGGAGAGAAAGTTGTAATAACTTCTCCCCCTCAACTATGTCAGCGAAAGCCCCGAATACGTGCGGCTTTCTTAGTTACTGGAGAATCGCGGGAGATACCTGCGCTTCTGCAAGTACCGGCGCAGAACTCGAGAAGGAACCATCCGGGCGAACCACCTGACCGGGCTGCGGCGTATCCAGGCCAAGCTGGCGCGCAATGCGGTCAATGCGATCCGGATCCGAAAGCTGTGCTTCCGTGAGGTGAAGCTGGCGATTCTCTTCACGAAGCTTTTCCACCTGCAGCTTCTTCGCTTCGATGTTGTAACCCACTTCAATGGACGAGAAGTGCTGCCACACATACGTCATGACCAGAAGAAACAGAATGCTCATGGCGACGGTGAATGAGCGCATTTCCTTACGGCGCTCAGGGTCGTCCGCCTTCACGATGCGGCTGTTATCCAGATGCTTGGTGAAGAAGATTTCTGGCGTGGGGCCGCGGCGCGCGCGACGCTGCTGTTCGAAGACCGTGCGATTGTGATCGCGAAACGACTCGGCGCGTTCGCGCTGTGCGCGGCCTACAACCATACCCGGTGCTGTCATCGTTCCTTCCATCGCTGCCCTCTCCATCTCCGGATTCCCTTAAGTCAGGGAAGGAATCCAGCTTGATTCCCACTTACTTATCTCTGGACGAAGACCGCTTCCTTCCGCTATGGAGGACGTCTTATTACCAGAGCTGATTCGGTAGCTTGCACTTACCGAATCGATGTTGTGCCGCGCACTCTTTCGTCCTTGTCCCCTGAGCGAAATCTGCTCTAACGACAGGGGTGAAAGGGTGCTACTTACTTCTAAGTGGATTTCCTGCGGAGTTATTCACATTGTCCACAGGTTTATCCACAATTTCCTCAACCGACTTATCTGCTAGGACGATATCCCCGACTACTTCCACCTTGCGGAGGTATCTTCCTTGTAACTTCTGAACGTTCTGGTTTGATACGTTCAGCAACTCGTAACTTCGCACTGCGCGACCTAGGATTGCGTCGCTCTTCTTCTTCACTCGCAACCACTGGCTTACGGGTGATGATGTTCCAAATACCTTGCTGCGCACCTTCACGCAGCGCATCTTTTGCAATGCGATCTTCCAGCGAATGAAAGCTGATGACCGCGAGTCTTCCACCGAACTTAAGAAGAGATGGCGCGCTTTCGAGCAGCGACCGGATCTCTCCGAGTTCGTCATTCACGCGAATCCGGATAGCTTGAAAGGTTCTTGTCGCAGGATGAATCTTGTCGGATTTCATTGCTGGGGCAGCGGCAGATATTACTTTGGCTAATTCCGCCGTAGTAAGTATCGGCCGCGCCCTCACAATGGCTCTGGCGATTCTCCGCGACCTCCTTTCCTCTCCGAATTCGTAAATCAGATTGGCGAGTTCTTCTTCGTCCGCCTGATTTACCACTTGCCCGGCAGTTTCACCGCTGCGCGTATCCATACGCATATCCAACGGTGCGTCCTGCCGAAAACTGAATCCTCTGTGCGCCTGATCAAGCTGAAGGCTGCTGACGCCGAAGTCTGCGAGCAAGCCATCGAGCGATGCACGCTCAATCTCTTCTGCTGCCGACGAGAATGCTCGCGGGATCAACCGCAGTTGCGGCATCTCCGCCCCAAGTTCCTCACGCAGCGCTTCAAGATTGGCCTTTGCAATCTCCATGGCCTGCGGGTCGCGATCAAATGCGATCAGCGTTCCCTGCGGTCCCAGCCTGCGCGCAATCGCGCTGGAATGTCCCGCCAGACCCAGCGTGGCATCCGCGTACGTTCCACCGCGGCGCACATTGAGAAGGTCTAAAACCTCTTCGAAAAGAACCGGCACATGTTGCGGATCGCTCATTTCTCCGCCTCCATGCGCGCCCACTCAGGGCGAAAACTTCTACAGACCCAGGTCCGCCAGGGTCGTCAAATCTGCCTCGCTCAATGGCTCGGCGTCGAGCTTGGCCTTGAAGTCGTCATGGTTCACAACTTCGAGGTATGTCTGCGCTCCGAGGACCACTACTTCCGCGGTCACCTTCGCGCTTTCACGCAAAATCTGCGGCAAGAGGAGGCGCCCTGCGGCATCCAGCTCTGCCATCTGGCCGTAATAGTTCGTTACGTCCAGAAACTTCTTGCGGGCGGGGTTCAGGCTGGGAATCTGCTCCAGCTTTGCCTCGACCTTTTCCCACTCGCGGATGGGGTAAATTTCCGCGCGCTTGCCATCTTTACTGGTGATGTAGAACTGCGGTCCGTAGGCCTCGTCCACACGGCGCTTGAACTCGGCAGGCAGCTTGAGCCGCCCCTTCTCGTCCACGCGTGCTGTGTGATTTCCCCGGAACATCGGTTCGTTTCACCCTTCGTCGTACCGCCTGTGGTTCCAAAGGCTGTTTTTCGGTCCACAGGAAGCCTAGAATCGCTTCAGGTGAGGAGAGATGGAACACTTTCATCCACTTTTTCCCACCACAGCCCACATCGTCTCTCTTAGCGAGGCGAAACACAAGAGAGAAATTGAAGGATTTTTCCTCTTTGCTGGCGTGTTTGTGGAAAATCAAACCTGTAGATAGGTTTTCAAAAACACCACAATCAGTAGTAGTAATTTCGGTGGTTCCGTACGCTGGAAGCTACTTGTGGAGATGCTCATCGGCATAGTAACGCCCAGTTTTGTGTGCTTTTGGAGTGGTTCGCGCACAGAACCGAGCGTTTTAGGAATGCTTTCGGAGCGTCCCGGGTGTGAAAACGAGCTGTTTTGCCTCTCCAGTGGGAGCTAGTGGGAGGCTTTCCGGCTCACTCGACTTTCTAGGCGCTTCCCTTGCGGCGCTTCTTACGCTGCAGCATCCAGACCAGGTATGCCACGACCGCGAGGTTCACGAACAGAATGGAGAAATGCCAGAGTGTGGGAGCACGATAGATTTCGAAGCTCTCCCAGGGCAGGAACGAGACTGACAGCCAGAGCGTGACGAATTCAGCCCAGACACGGCGGCGCAGCAGGCCGTAGGCCTCAGTGCAGCACAGCATGGCGTAGAGGACACTGCCGAGGCTGATGAGGCGCAGCTTGTGGTGTGTGACGAGCGCGACCTTATCCGTAATGAAATCGACGACACGGCTTTCCGGATCGAAGTGCAGTTCGCGGAAGATCCTGTCGACGGTATCGCCCAGGTCGTGGTGAATGAAGTGCAGCGCGCCGAGGCTGACGCCGAGAAAGAAAATCGCCTTGGCGAGTTTGAACAGGCCGATGATATACAGGCCAGAGTCGCGCGCCTCCAAATGATGGGAGGAATGCGGTGCTTTGTGGTTGTCCTGCTGCACCGTCGCCCGCTGTAAATTCACGTCCACTCCCATAGTTGAAAGTTCGCGCCGAGCATTGTCAATGTCTCGAAGAGAATGCATTTGCATGGGTATACGCATGGGAACGAAGTTTCGCGTTAAAAACAGATGACACAAAGATGATGAAAGACATCTGAAATAAAGCGGAGATGGGGATGAAGACATTCACAGGAATGGCCGTGGCACTGGTCTGCATGAGTTGCAGCGTGCATGCAGCCACGCAGAAGAGTACGGAGGTGGGTGGCGTTCAGATGCTGTCGAAAAGTTCGATTGCAGAGAACGCTGCGGCGTCACCCGTTCTGACCATGTTTGCAGCGGATCTGAAAAGCGCTGGATTGCAAGACAAGCTAAACGACAAAGGCCCTTACACGGTATTTGCGCCGACAGATGATGCCTTTAAGAAACTGCCTGCAGGCACGGCGGATGGCTTGCGGAAGCCGGAGAACAGCGCCGATCTAACGAAGGTGATGACCTATCTTGTGGTGCCGGGGAAAATCACGTCTGCAAAGCTGAAGAAGATGGTGCACAAAGGACACGGCACCGCCACGCTGACGAGCATGGAAGGTGAAGCCATCACCGTGAAGACTGCCGGTGATGTGATTACGCTGACGGATGAGAAAGGTGATTCTGCCGTAATTCTGACTGCGGACGTGCCACAGAAGAACGGCTTGATTCACATTGTGGATGGGGTATTGCTACCGAACTGATCATCCTGGATTTCCTTTGTGAGTGGAAGTGAGTTGAGCGGAATGCGTTCGTTCGGCTTCACTCAGGATGACGCACTTCGTGCGTAAGATCGCGCCGAAGCGCGATGCCCAGGTTAACTTCGCGAACCTGGGGCACCCTATGACTAAGTTTTGTTTGTCAGAAACAGCGAGGAGCCGGCGCCGTGAGGGCGGCGTTCCGGCTCCTCGCTCTTTGTTCACGCAGAGGCCAATCGGCGCGAACAAACGTGGTGCGGCTACAGCTCAACCCACTGACGTAACAGGTTGTGATACACGCCTGTCAGCTCTACTACGGACTCGTGATTGGGTACGTCGCGGTTGAGCTTTTGAATGGATACGTCCAACTGCAGCAGCAGCGAACGCTGGTCGTCGCTACGCACCATGCTCTGCATCCAGAAGAAAGAGCAGACACGGGCGCCACGCGTGACCGGACGGACGTGATGCAGGCTGGTAGAGGGATAGAGAATTGCATCGCCTGCGGGCAGCTTCACGCTCTTGCTACCGTAGGTGTCTTCAATGACAAGCTCGCCGCCGTCGTACTCATTGGGCTCGCTTAAGAAGAGCGTCATGGAAAGATCGGTGCGAACGTATTCGCCGGTGCTGTTGATGCGGCGGACGGAATTGTCTACGTGATTGCCAAAGGACTGGCCGCCTGCGTAACGATTAAAGAGCGGCGGGAAGATCTTCTTAGGCAATGCTGCGGAGACGAACACAGGATTGCGGTTTAGCGCTGTCAGGATTTCCTTGCCGATCTCAATGCCAACAGGATTTGTTTCCGACAACTGCATGTTGTCTTTTACCTGCGCGGATTGGTGTCCGGCGGTGACTTTGCCATCGACCCAATCGGTAGCGTCGAGCATGTCGCGGAAACGTTTGACATGTTCGGCGGTGAGAACTTCGGGAACCTGTATCAGCACAGCATGAACCTCAATTCAGCGGAGTAACAAAACGCGCACCTAGGCGTTCTGCGGCTCCGGGAGTGTATTGGCGAATGCGTGCAGTGCAGGCACAGGCCATTGCAAAAGAAAGTGCTTCATCTTTGTGATGAAAGCGGGTGTCGCGGTTTCAGGAACTTTGCTGAACCACTGAATGGCACCGGGAATGTCGCCATCGGTGATGAGCATGCGCGCATGATTGAACTGGCCACGGAAATCACCACCTTCCGCAGCGCGCAGATAATGCTCGCGAGCGATGGCCATGTCCTTCTTGACGACCCAGCCATCTTCGTAAAAACCACCCAGGATGTTGATGGACTTCACGTGATTTAACGCGGCGGCTTTGCGCAACCAGTGGAGCGCTTCCACCTTGTCTTCTGGCACGCCACTACCCAGCGTGAGCAGCGTGGCCAGGTTATACATGCCCCAGTCGAGTCCCTTCTCCGCAGCTTTGCGAAACCAGGGAGCAGCAAGCGCAGCACTGGGCGCCACGCCCCATCCCTGATCGAGACAACGGCCCACCATGTTCATGGCCATCACGTCGCCGCCTTTGGCAGCGCGTTCAAACCAGTGCAGTGCAGATGTTGCATTGCGCTGGACAAGCCTGCCATCCAGCAGCAGTTGCCCATACATGACCTGGGCCTGGGGCACGCCGCGTTCTGCTGCGGCGCGTACCAGGTCCAGATCGGCTTGTGTGGGTTGTTCCTGCATCATTTACCAACGCACGTTCAAGGTAAGGCGACCCTGGCGGGCAGGAGCCAGCGCAGCATAGTGCGTGGTGTATGCCTGCAGGAAGTACGTCTTGTTGTTCAGGTTTTGAATGTTGCCCTGCAGTTCAATGTGCGGATTGAAGCGGTACGAGCCGTAGATATCCACGCGAGCGTAGCCGGGAACCCACTTGGTGGAGTAGATGGTTGCAGGATTATCTGCGCCGTATACCTTGCCCGAACCGTACACACCGCCGCCCAGATTCAGCTTGTGAGTTACCTGGTAGTAGCTGGTAATGCTGAAGCTGTGCTCCGGCGTGTTGGGGAAGCGACGGCCATCCTGCAGACCTGCTGCCGTGCCCGCACCACCTGCGTTGGTGAGGATGGCTTTCATGAAGGTATAGCCGCCAAAGATCTGCCATTTGGCGCTGGTGTATCCCGTCATGCTGATGTCGATGCCACGGTTCCTGCGTGTACCGGCTGCGGCAATCGAGCTATCTGCCAGAGTGATGCGCACGTTCTCAGTGTTCGACTGGAAGAAGGCAATGGTAGCGAGAGCCTTGGTGCTGAAGACTTCCCACTTTGCACCAGCTTCCACAGAGCGCGTTTTCTCCGGCGGCAGCGCCTGGTTCACGATACTGGTGATCGCCGAACCATCCTGGCCCTGCGACAACGCGTTACCCGGCGGCGTGGACGAACTGCTGACCGAACCATAGATCGTTCCCGGCTTCACAGGCTTGTACGTTACGCCCGCCTGATAGTTCACCAGGTTAGCCGTCGTTGCGAAGGTGCACGGCACCGTAGCGGTGGGTACGCACGTGAGCACGTTGCGATAGGTCGAATCGTAATGGTCGTAGCGAACACCAACCGTTGCCTGCAACTGCTCCAGGAAGCGGATCGTGTCGAAACCATAGGCTGACTTCGATGTGCTGATCTGGCGAGTCGGAGCGTTGTTCTTCACAATTGCGTTTGTGTAGTTCGTCTGCGTGAAGTTCTGTGTTGTGCCCACCTGCGTTGGAATCACCGTCTGCACACCCACGAACCGATCATCAACTGTCGGGTTCAGGAAGTCTTCGCAGTAATAACCGCTGGCAGCCCCCGGCCCCACAGGACAACGGCTGGCGCTGTACGCCATACGCGTGTTGGTATTTGGGTTCAGCAGGAAGTAGCTAGGAATTGCGGGGGTAATGGACGATCCGCTCAAGCTGCCGACCGTATATGAAGTGTTCCAGCTACGCTCACGCGAGAACTCGCCACCAGCGGCATACGTGTGCTGAATGCCACCCGTCTTCACACGACCCGAGAGATCGGTCTGATCGATCGCCGTATCCACATTTGTGACACGGTTCAGCGCACGCCGATACAGCAAGCCGTAGTAGATGTTGCCCTGGCTGTCATCCGCCTGCGAGCTGACGTAGTCCTGTCCCGACTTGCCCCAGCGATAGCTGTTGCGCAGAATCGTGTTCTCGCCCAGGTTGTACTCTGCACGGCCAAACACGGTCTTCACTTTTTCGTTGCGGAAGTCGCGGCCACGGAAGCCGTAGAAGTTTTTGCGGTTCACGATCAGCGGCTGACCATCACCCACCTGGTACACACGCGCACGGCCATCCGGACGACCAATGTTCGTCGTGGTGTTGTAGTAGTCCGTCGGGTTGTTGTACGGGATACCCGGATCAGGAATATCGTGCGAATCGAGTTCGTAGTAGTTCAGGAACACACGACCACGGGGCGTGATGTTGAACAGCAGCGACGGCGCAAAGCCATACCGCTTGTTGTTCACGATGTCGCGACCAGCCACATCGCTGTTCTGCCACATGCCATTGAGGCGACCCGCCATCCAGCGGTTGAACTTCGTGCTGGCATCAAATGCACCGCGGAAAAAGTTCGCCGTGCCCGGACTGTAGTAGCCGCTCAGGAAGGTCTCGCGGCGAGCCATCTTACTATTCAGGTTGATGCTGCCGCCGGAAGCTGCACGTCCCGCATAACCACCGCTGGGCCCCTTGGCAACTTCAATCGACTCCAGATCAAACACTTCGCGCGACTGAGCACCGATGTCACGCATGCCATCCACGAACGTGCTGCTCTGCGAATCGACACCGCGGATGAACGGACGATCGCCCGTCGGGTTACCACCCTCACCCGCGCCAAAAGCAATGCCAGGAACCGTACGCAGCGCTTCGACCAGGCTGGTGGAGGCTGTGTTCTCAATGACATTTTCAGGGATGACCGTGATGGTCTGCGGCAGATCGCGCAGAGGCGCCGTGTACTTCAGCGACGGCATCTCCGAAGTAGCAGTGACGGTAACATCCTGACCAGCCGCATGGAGGCTCAACTGAACGTGATCCGTCGAAATAAAGTCGGCGGAAATGTTTGTTCCCTTCAGAACGTTGGTGAGCGCTTCTTCGGTCGTGCGTACGCCCTGGACACCCGGCGAGGGCAACGCGGCATATTTCTGCGGCACCGCAATCGTAAGACCGGTGGCCTTCTCCAGAGCAGCAATCACCTCTGCCAGAGTTCCGGCCGGGATATCGAACTTATGAACTTCCTGGCTGGCGCGCGCCTTCTGATCTTCAGCTGAAGCATCCTCCGTGGACGGCTTCACTGGTTTGCGGTCATCCTTGTCCCAGTCCGTGGGAGTGGAAGCCTCCGACTGCAAAGTGCCCATGGCAAACATGGCAAGAGTGCCGGTCAGCATCAGCTTTCCGCGCAGACGAGTAGAATCTTCGTTCTTTTTCATTTCTGATAACGCTCCGGGGCTCGGGCGGCCTGAGACGCCCTATAAAAAATCGTGCGAAGTCCCTCAACAACGCGCTACGGACAGAAACGGGACAAACGAAACCACACCCAATAACGCGGGGCCGGAATCTACGACCGCTCAAGTCCGATATGAAAAAGATTACATGAAGTAGGACTATCTGAGTCCATTATTTTTCGGACTCAATCGGTCCTTGATCGATTACCGATCTTCGGCCCTGGTTTTGGTGGAAACTTCTTTATAGAAGAGGCAAAGAAAGTTCATGCACATTTACGAAAGCAGTCAGTGGCTTCCCTTCCCGGTTCCAATGGTGTTCGCGTTTTTGGCAAATCCGCAGAATCTGCCGCCGCTGATGCCTGCGTGGCAGCAGGCGCGCATTGAGGAGTTGCGGCTGATTGCACCGCCTGCCCCTCCGGCGGGTTCACCGGGCCGATTGGGAACGGGTGTGGGCACGACCATGATCCTGAGCTTCCGGATGCTGCCGCGCCTTCCTTTTCGGATGAACTGGCACGCGGTGATCACAGAATTTGAATGGAACAGCCACTTCTACGACCGGCAGACTGCCGGCCCGTTTTCGCACTGGCGGCACCGTCACAGCGTGAAGGAAGAGATTCGAGATGGTGTGACAGGGACGCTGGCGAAAGATCGCGTGGAATATGAACTGCCACTGGGGCCGCTGGGCGATCTGCTAAACAGTGTGGCTGTTAAGGCGCAGATGCAACGGATATTTGACTACCGCCAGCGGCGCATGGAGGAGTTAGTGCCGCAGTTTGTGGAGACCCTGGCGAAACGTCGAGGGAACGCTTAAACCTGCAGCCAGCTGCCGGAGGATTTATCCGCAGCGACAAAGACGGTTGAGGTGTGCGCGATTTCCACGCGGTTACGGCCCTTCTGTTTTGCCATGTACAAGGCCTGATCTACGCGCTGCAAGAGCAGTTCATAATCCAGATCGTCAGAGAAAGGTGCAATGCCGAGGCTGGCAGTGACCTGGATGTGGTTGCCCGTGGGGAGCGCGATGACCATTTCCTGAATCCGTTGCCGGATGCGCTGCGCCACTTCTTCTGCGCGTGCGAGCGTGCAATCAACCAGAACCAGGACGAACTCTTCACCACCGTAACGGAAGGCAAAGTCAGACGGGCGGGCAGTGTTGACAATGACCTCCGCTGCCTGACGCAGAACCGTGTCTCCACACTGATGCCCGTACTGATCGTTGACGTTTTTGAAGTGATCCAGATCCAGCATAAGAAGGCAGAATCCATGGTCTACCCCACGCTTCTGCAGTGCGATTTCGCGTGCGAGAAGCGATGGAAGAAAACGGCGATTGAGAAGCTGGGTGAGCGGATCGCGCCCGTTTTCTGCCTCAAGTCGAGCATCAAACATGCCGCTGAGAGAGAACTTGATACAGGAGATTTCTTCCTGAATGCGACGCATCCATTCGCTGATGACAGCTCGTTCCGCTTCCGCGGACTGCGCCAATCCCGGGATCAGGTCGGAGTCCAGACGATTGATAGCTTCGACGATCTGATCCATCTCAGAAGCACCTTCAAACAGAAGGTCCGCCTTGTGATTTACCCAGAGGCCAAAATCTGACTTCCAAAGGCGAGGGAGACGTCCGGAAGTATCGCCCTGATGAAAAGCAGTAAGTAAGTTGTGTCCCCATTCCATCAGCGAAGCGCGCTGGCGTTCGCGCTCGGTGGCCAGGTTCTGTCCAAGCGCCTGCAGACGGTAAGCCTCGTCCATGCGAGCGTGCGTGGCAACGCTGGTCTGGTAGCTGACTTCGCGAATCTCCACGGAGTAATCCACCAGGTTGATGACGGCTCGCATGCAGTCTGCGAAGCGCTGCGTAGGCAAATTTTGAAGCGAAAGGTAATGCAGGAACCATAGCTTGAGTTTGCGCATGGCGCGCGACAGAGCGTATGCGGGCAGGCCTATGCGCTCCATCATGGCGCCTACCTCAAACTGACGTTCGCAGTAGGTATCTGTTGTGATGTTCTCCAGAGTCAGTAGTTCTCCAACCCAGCGCATGAAGATGTCAGTCAATTTGTTGCGTGCTTCGTCGGTACTGACAACGGCAGCGATGCCCTCGTCGTTCGTGATGTAAGCAAGATAACGCCTGCGGAGATCGTCCTGATGCTCGTTGAGGATTTGCTGCAGCAGCGGGCGAACCTCAGGGGGCATTTCTGCAATGTGGCGAGCCCATGCACCCGCAATTTGTTTCGCTAACTGAACATCCTGTTGGTGCGGTTCCATCATCATCGTGCAGCAATACCACCGGTGGCGAATGTCATAAAACCAAACTGATGTCGAGTAATAACACGCTCTTGCGATAAAAGTCGCAATACGACGTCAATGTGATTTTACGAGATGGAACTAATGTGCTGCGAGACGAGTTTGCAGTAGTGCCTGGACGTAGGGCTCTGCCTGCTCTAAGGCGGCTTTGGCGCTAATACCGTACTTCTCGCGCAAAGCATCGACCTTGCCGTGTTCAATGAACTGATCGGGCCAGCCGATACGAACCATGGGAGTGTTGATCTCTGCAGCGCTCAACGTCTCCAGTACAGCAGAACCATAGCCGCCGGAGAGCACGTGATCTT
The DNA here is from genome assembly GCF_036877645.1 of Terriglobus sp. ADX1. Lineage (NCBI taxonomy): Bacteria > Pseudomonadati > Acidobacteriota > Terriglobia > Terriglobales > Acidobacteriaceae > Terriglobus > Terriglobus sp. ADX1. The sequence goes on along the minus strand of NZ_JAEDXV010000013.1, from coordinate 101,783 downwards.
CAAACGTGACTACCAGACCACAGGAGCGGCCGTAGCGCTCAACGCATTCACGGTCGATGGGCTTCACAAAACGCGGATTGATGACGGCGACGCTGAGGCCGAGGCGACGTAGCTGTGCGGCCATATCCTTAGCCATGGGCAGCAGTGCGCCAAGGCCAAAGATAGCAACGTCAGCACCTTCTTCAATGACTTCTGCCTTGCCAATTTCGAGTGCCACCGGCTGCGCTTTTACAGCAGTTCCCGGTCCGGTGCCGCGCGGGTAGCGAACAGCAGATGGGCCGTTGTGCAGTAGCGCTGTCTGCATCATGTCAGCGAGTTCGTCTTCATCCTTAGGCACCATGTGCACAAGGTTTGGAATGCAACGCAGATAGCTGATGTCGAAGAGGCCATGATGCGTTGGACCATCGTCGCCGCTGAGACCGCCGCGATCCATGCAGAAGACGACCGGGAGTTCCTGCAAGGCGACGTCGTGCACGATGGGATCGAAGGCACGCTGCAGGAATGTGGAGTAGATGGCACAGAAAGGCTTGTATCCCTTGGTGGCCATACCTGCGGCGAAGATCACCGCGTGCTCCTCTGCGATGCCCACATCGAAGTAACGACCGGGATGATACGGGCGGAAGAGATCGAGCGCAGTGCCGTTGGGCATGGCCGCAGTGATCGCAACAACCTTCGGGTCATTGTTCGCAAGCTTAACCAGTGTTTCCGCGAAGATTTCCGAGTAGGTCTTCTGACCTGCGGCGCTTGTTTCGCCTGTTTCCGGATCGTACGGACCAAGGCCGTGGAACTTCTTCTGCTTGTCCATGGCGGGCTGGAAGCCGCGGCCCTTCTGCGTAAGCGCATGCAGCACCACAGGCTTGTTCTGCGCCTTGAGGAACTGGAAGGTGGCGACGAGCAGCGGAAGATCGTGGCCGTCAATGGGGCCGTAGTAGTCCAGGCCAAACTCTTCAAAGAGCATGGACGGACCGAGCAGACCCTTGACGCTCTCCTCTGCCTTGCGCTGCAGATGCTTCGCCGTCTTGCCACCGAAACGTTCAATCAATTCCGATGCGCGGTCGTGCAGATACGTGAAGCGCGGGTGCGTGACGATCTTGTGGAAGTAGCCTGCGATAGCGCCGACGTTCTTGTCGATGGACCACTCGTTATCGTTCAATACGATGATGAGGCGCTTGGTCTGCGCAGCCACATTGTTCAGCGCTTCATAGCTGATGCCGCAGGTGAACGCCGCATCGCCTGCGAGGGCGACGATGTGTTCACTGCCACCATTGAGATCGCGTGCGACGGCCATGCCCAGCGCGGCGCTGAGTGCGGTTCCTGCGTGACCTGCGCCGAAGCTGTCGTGATCGCTCTCTGTGCGGAGCATGAAACCATTCAAGCCGCCGGGCTGGCGGATGGTATCGAAGCGATCCTCGCGGCCGGTGAGCAGTTTGTGCACATACGCCTGGTGGCTAACGTCAAAGACAAACGAATCCTTTGGCGTGTCAAAGACGTAGTGCATGGCAATGGTGAGTTCCACCACGCCGAGGTTAGGGCCAATGTGGCCGCCGGTGCGCGCTACGCTTTGAATAAGACGCTCACGAATCTCCTGCGCCAGTTCCGTCAGTTGCGGAATGGTCAGTTTCTTTACGTCGGCCGGAGATTTGATCGTCGAGAGATGGTCGCTCATGTTTCCTTGCGGGTAGGACGCCGCCGCGCCGGATGGGGTTTCGGCAGCTGGCAGCGAATATTTCCGCCTTTACCGATTGTAATTATTCCTGCATCGCAGCGATAACGGCAGGTGCCGGGATTTCCTCAAAGAGGGCTCCCTCCCACCGGGCGACCACCGCCGAGGCAAGGCAATTTCCCACCACATTGATGGCGGTACGGCCCATATCCATGAGCGCGTCGATGCCCAGCAGGACGAGGATGGGCTCGCTGGGAAGGCGTAGAGTGCCTGCCGTGGCCAGCAAAACCACCAATACCGCACGCGGCACACCGGCTACGCCCTTGGAGGCGAGCATCAGCGTGCCCATCATGAAGATCTGCGTGCCGAAGCTGAGCGGAACGTTCGCCACCTGCGCTACGAACACCATCGCCATGGCGAGGTACAGCGTGGAACCGTCGAGATTGAACGAATAGCCCGCGGGGATGACGAAGGAGAGAATGCGGCGCGGAACGCCGAATGCCTCCATCTCTTCCATGGCGCGAGGGAGAGCGGCTTCGCTAGTTGCCGTGGCGAATGCTATGGCTGCGGGACCGGAGAGATGTTGCAGGAGGCGTCGCAGCGGCAGTTTGGCCAGCAGTGCCACCGGCAAAAGTACGAAGAGGATGAAGAATAGCGCCGCGCCGTAAAACACCAGCAGCAGTTTTCCGAGATGAACCAGTACGCCCGGCCCCATCTTTGCAATGGTGTACGCCATGGCCGACATGACACCGAGTGGCGCGGTGTACATGACGATATTGGTGAAACGAAACATGGTTTCGCTGAGGCCTTCGGTGAGGCGAAGGACTGGTTCCGCCTTGTCGCGCGGCGTCATGGCCAGCGCCATGCCGAAGATGGCTGCGAAGACCGCCACCTGTAGCACCTGTCCCTCTGCGATGGACTTGGCGAGATTCTCCGGGAAGACGTGTTCCAGAAACTCCTGCCAGTGCATGGGTGCGGCAGAAGGAACGGATCCTGCAAGTTCGGCGGGCAACGCGAGGCCTACCCCGGCCTTCGAAATGTTTGCTGCGGCAAGACCCACCACAAGCGCGATGGTGGTGAGCACTTCAAAGTAGAGCAGGCTCTTCCATCCCATGCGGCCCACGCTTTTCAGGTCGCCGTGACCGGCGATGCCGCTAATGAGCGTGGCAAGAATTAGCGGCGCAACGATGGTCTTTACCAGCCGAAGGAAGATGTTGGAAAGAAAGTGCGATCCGATGGCGATGGAAGGAGCGTCAAGCCCCAGTTCCACTCCGGCGACCATGCCCACAACGATCCAGGGTGTGAGTCGCGGACGGATAAAAGCAGCCCATCCGGCCAGCAATAAAACGCCGCCGACGCGTAGCACCAGACCAACGGTATGCGCCGTGCCATTCGCCGCTACGAGTGCAAAGCCCACGGTAAGAGCCAATGCGGCAAGCACCCACAGTGCAATTTCTGTGCGGATGGAGCGCATGGAGGTATTCAGGCTGTTATCGGAGGGCATCCCCCACACTCTACCTGTTTCTGGCGGCTGCGGGTAAAGTGAAACATTGAGGATTCCCATGCTGAAGACGATTTCCGCATTTGCATTGCTCCTTCTACTGCCTTTAACGGCAGCGGCACAGCTTGATCCTCTGTCAAAGAAGGCGCAGACGAACAATCCTGTGACCCAGCCGACGCTGTCGCCGGGAACTGTTGAATTGCTGGTGCTGGATTCGAAATTCAGCGATGAGACCGTGAAAGGCGGCGGCAAAGTGTTCTCAAGCTGGTTTGCGGACGATGCCCTGACGCTGAATAACGGCAAACAACCGACGTATGGCAAAGCGAATATCTCCGCATCAGCAAACTGGAACCCAAGCGACTACGAATTGAAGTGGCAACCACTGGGCGCGCAGATGGGACCAAGTGGCGATATGGGATTTACGTGGGGTCACTATGACGGTCGCGGCAAGGATAAGAACGGCGCGGAGGTTATACTCTCTGGCCGATACATTACCGTCTGGAAGAAGGTCAACGGCCAATGGAAAGTAGCGTTGGATGCCAGCGCGAATGAGCCCGCTGATGCGGGAGAATGCTGCAGACTGCCCAAGCCGTAGCACCTTTTCATGAAGACGACTCGACTTCAACGCGACCCTATTCCCCGCCCCACCGTTCTACCGGAGGATCGGCGGCTGCAGTCACTGGAACGGCTGGAGATCAACAGCCTGCCTGAACCTGCGCTGGACGAGATCACCCAGCTTGTCGCGCAGATCTGCGATACAACTGCCGCTGCCATTTCGTTTGTTGAGCGCGATCGCGTTTGGTTCAAGTCGCGTGTGGGTTTGCCTTCACGCACCATGCCTCGGCCGGAAGCACCGTGCGATGAAACGGTGCTGGGCGATGACATTTTTCAGATTCCCGATGCCGCAAACGACGGGCATTATCCGAACGGCTATATCCCTGTGGGCAGTGGAGCGTATCGCTTCTATGCGGGTGCTCCGCTGCGGACTGCGGATGGCCAGGTCGTTGGAACACTCTGCGTATTTGATGAAGAGCCGCGCCGGCTGAACGAGATGGAAGCTGCCACGCTCCGTGTGATGGCTCGTCAGGTGATGACGCGTCTGGAATTGAACCTGACGACGCGCATGGCGGATCGTGATGCGCGTTCGCGCCAACGTGTGGAGTCGGCGTTGACGGTGGAACGCAACTTCGTATCTGCTGTGCTGGACACGGTGGGCGCGCTGGTTGTGGTGCTGGATACTGCCGGACGCATTGTGCGTTTCAATCGCATCTGCGAAACGATCTCTGGTTTCTCTCTTAGCGAAGTTGTTGGGCGTGCGGAGTGGGACACGCTGGTTCCACCGGAAGATCGCGAAACCAACATTGCGACATACCAGCAGTTGCGCGATGGGCATTTCCCTTTTGCGTATGAGAATCGCTGGCTTACGCGCGATGGTTCCATTCGCCGTATTCAATGGACCGCGACGGCGCTGCCAGATGCGCAGGGTGAAGTGGCGTTTCTCATTGCGACGGGCATCGACGTTACGCTACAGCGCGAAGCGGAACTGACGTTGCGTGAGAGCGAGGCGCGCTACCGTACGTTGATTGAAGGTTCACTGGGTGCAGTATTCACGCATGCGCTGGACGGCACGCTGATTTCCATTAACACCTATGGCGCGGAGCACCTGGGCTATGCGATTGAGGAGATGACGAATCGTCCTTTGACTGCCTTCATGCCTATACAACAGCAGAAGGAATTTGAAGACTACCTGCAAATTCTGGCTGAAACGGGTGAGGCACAAGGAACCTTTGAGTTCAGTCATCGTGACGGAGAAGTACGGGTGCTGGCTTATCGAAACCGCCTGATTGAAGCCACCACTCGTGAGCACTACGCGCTGTGTTTCGCCGTAGACATTACAGAGAAGGTGCATGCCGAGGAACGGCTTTCTGCGCTTACGCGGCAATCCAATTCCATCCTGGATTCTGTCGGCGACGGCATCTTCGGCACGGATCTGAATGGCATTACGACTGTGTGCAACCCTGCTGCGGCGCAGATGCTGGGATATCGCACAGATGAGATTGAGAGCAAAATCCTGGGGAAGAGCCTGCACGCGCTCACGCATCACACGCATGCGGATGGATCGCCATACGCAGAAAACGATTGCCCCATCCTCAACTCTATCCATGATTCGAAGACGGTACGTGTGAGTACGGATGTCTTCTGGCGCAAGGACGGCACCAGTTTTCCGGTGGAGTATGTTGCGTGCCCCATGATCGACAATAGCGGTTCCACAGGCATTGTGGTGGCGTTCACGGACACGACGGAACGGCGTGCACTGGATCGCATGAAGGACGAGTTCGTCTCTACTGTGTCGCATGAACTGCGTACGCCGTTGACGAGTATGCGTGCATCGCTGGGCCTGATTGCTTCTGGCGCGCTGAAGTCACGCCCCGAAAAAGCGGAGCAGATGCTGGGCATTGCGATTGGGAACACGGACCGATTAGTTAACCTGGTGAACGATATTCTGGAGCTGGAACGGATTGGTTCCGGCAAAGCTCAACTGCACTCCAGCAATGTCGACATGTATGTATTGATGCATCGCGCGACCGATTTGCTGGGTGGTACTGCTGCGAAAAACAACATCCACTTCACCTACGGGGAACCGGGTGTGCATGTGTGGGCAGACAGTGATCGCATTCTGCAGACGCTGACGAACCTGATCTCGAATGCCATCAAGTTTTCGCCCAACGGCGGCGAGATCCACATGGAAGCGCATTACAGCGCTCCGGGCGAAGCCACGATTGAAGTGCGCGACCACGGTCGCGGCATTCCCAGCGACAAGCTGGAATTGATCTTCGGACGTTTTCAGCAGGTGGATGCTTCAGATGCGCGCGTGATGGGCGGCACAGGGTTGGGACTGGCTATCTGCCGCAGCATCGTTTCACAACATGGCGGACATATCTGGGCTGAGAGCGAGCTGGGCCATGGCGCCCGGTTCCTGTTCACACTACCTACGGAACCGAGCAGCCATCTGCACAAGTAAATTGGAGCGGCGTGAGGAGTGATTACTCCTCGTCCTTCTCCTTCAGTTTGGCAACCACGCTGAAGTCTTCGAGCGTAGTGGTGTCACCCTTTACGTCGCCTGTTGCAGCCAGTTCGCGCAGCAGACGGCGCATGATCTTGCCGGAACGCGTCTTGGGAAGCGCCTGCGTGAAGCGAATCTCATCAGGACGCGCGAGCGCACCAATTTCTTTCGCAACAAACTTCTTCAGTTCGTCCTCAAGAACCTTGTCCACTTCAATGCCGTCGCAGACAGAAACGAAAGCAACAATGCCTTCGCCCTTCAGATCATCGGGACGGCCAACAACCGCGGCTTCGGTCACCTTGGTATGTGCCACCAAGGCCGATTCGATTTCCATGGTGCCCAGACGATGTCCGCTGACGTTCAACACGTCATCCACGCGGCCCATCAGCCAGAAGTAACCATCTTCATCGCGACGTGCGCCGTCGCCGGTGAAGTAGCTGCCGGGAATTTCGCTCCAGTAGGCAGCCTGATAGCGTTCCGGATTGCCGTAGATGGTGCGCGCCATGGCAGGCCATGGCTTGCGGATCACCAGCAATCCACCGTGTCCCAGAGGAACAGGCTCACCTTCCTTGGTGACAATCTCCGGCAGTACACCGAAGAATGGAAGTGTGGCAGAACCGGGCTTCGTGGCGACTGCGCCGGGGATGGGCGCAATCATGATGGAGCCCGTTTCCGTCTGCCACCACGTATCCACAATGGGGCAACGTTCGTGGCCGATTTCGCGGTGATACCACATCCAGGCTTCCGGATTGATGGGCTCACCCACCGTACCCAGCAGACGCAGCGTGGAGAGTGAGTGTTTGCGCACATGCTCTGTGCCCCACTTCATGAATGCACGGATGGCTGTGGGCGCAGTGTAGAAGATGGAAACCTTGTGCCGATCGACGATATCCCAGAAGCGATCGACTTCAGGCCAGTTCGGCGCGCCCTCATAGAGAAGAGCCGTAGCGCCGTTCAACAGCGGACCATACACGACGTAGCTGTGGCCAGTGATCCAACCCACGTCTGCTGTGCACCAGTACACGTCCTGCTCCTGCAGGTCGAAGATGTACTTCGATGTGAGGAGCGTTCCCAGGCCGTATCCCGCCGTGGTGTGAACTAATCCCTTGGGCTTGCCGGTGGTGCCGCTGGTGTACAGGATGAAGAGCGGATCTTCCGAATCCATGGGCTCTGCGGGGCATTCGCTGCTGACCTTGGCCAGCTCTTCGTGCAGCCAGTGGTCGCGGCCTTCCTTCATGGGAACCTCGCGTCCGCTACGGCGATAGACCAGCACATGCTCCACGCCGGGTGTGCGTGCCACAGCTTCATCTGCGATGGACTTCAGAGGAACTTCCTGTCCACGACGGAAGCCTGCGTCCTGCGTGATAAGCACGCGGCATTCCGAGTCGGCCATGCGGTCCGCGAGCGCGTGAGCTGCGAAGCCGCCGAAGACGACATTATGCACTGCGCCAAGTCGCGCGCAGGCCAGCACAGCCAAAACAATCTCTGGCGAGACGCCCATGTAGATGGCGACACGGTCGCCCTTCTTCACACCAAGGTTCTTCAACACATTGGCGAAGCGCTGCACTTCAATATGTAGTTCTGCATAGGTAAGCGAACGAACTTCACCCGGCTCGCCTTCCCAGATCAGTGCTGTCTTGGAAGCGCGAGCGCCCTGCGCATGACGATCCACTGCGTTGTAGCAAAGGTTCAGCGTGCCGCCAGTGAACCACTTGGCATGAGGAGCATCCCACTCCAACACGGTATGGAAGGGCTTGAACCAGTCGAGCAGCTGTGCCTGTTCCGCCCAGAAGCCATCACTGTCTTCAATGGAGCGACGATAGAGCGCGTCGTACTGCTCACGGGAACGGATGCTGGCCTGCGATGCGAACTCGGCGGGGGGTGGGAAAATGCGGTCTTCGCGAAGGGACGACTCGAAGGAAGAGGAAGCGATGGTTGTTTCAACAGCCATGCGCGACATTCTACGTTGCCAACAACACGACTGGCCATGCCGAAACTACGAATCGCCACCAATATGCTGTACTTGGTAGGCTTTCTTCATGTATGGATTTGCCATCTCCACGCTAATCGGCGTTGCCCTTGGATTTATGTTTGGCGTGGGATGCGCGCTGGCAGTGATGTATTCCATATACATGGGCGGCTACCGAGAGGCGCTACGCGACATGGCTTTAGCGATCAAGCCCAAGCGCTGGCATGAAGAACTGGCAAAAGTGAAAAAGATGGAAGCGAAGAAGTAATCACGCCTGCTTCAGCGTCTTTACTTCTTCCATCAATGCATCCAGTTTTCGCAAAATTTCCTGGTGTCGCGCGCTGGGAAAACTTTCTTCGCGCGTCTCCACGTAAAACGTGCCACCGGGCTCCAACGTACATTCCTTCACATCGGCGAATCCTCGTACGCTCTGCTTATGCAGAACTTCCACCAGTTCCTCGTGGGTGAGAATTTCATCGCGCATGGCATCTTCATCCACCTTGCCATTGCGAATGAGTGTCCTGCTGCTTCCCTGCAGAGCTTTATTAAGCTTCGGCATCGCGAAGAGAAGACGGTTCAGAGACCAGTTGGCGGCAAGCAATGCCATCGCTCCAATCAGGCCACCCAGCAGCGAATTGTCTTCACCAATGATGGCGTTCTGCACCGTGTTTGACAGCGACAGCAGAACAACCAGATCAAATGGGTTCAACTGCGCCAGTTCGCGTTTGCCAAAAACGCGGAGCAGAAGTATCAGCGTGATGTACACGATGATGGGACGGAGAATCTTCTCCAGGATGGGCAGGGGCACGTGCAACATGTCATGCAGCATGCCGCCAGCCTACATCCTTGCGGCTACTTCGAAACAGCGCGAAGCTTCTGGTGCCAATCCCATGCTGTGGCGAGAATCGCGTCGAGCTGATCGAACTTGGGAGCCCATCCCAGTTCGCGCTGAATCTTCGACGAACTGGCGACGAGCACCGCAGGATCGCCCGGGCGACGCGCTTCCACAATGACGGGGATCTCGCGACCTGTAACGCGGCGTGCGCTCTCAATCACCTCGCGCACGGTAAAGCCCTGACCATTGCCGATGTTATAGATGGCGCTCTGCTGGTTAGCGAGCGAATCCATCGCCAGAATATGTGCCTCTGCAAGATCGGCCACGTGGACGTAGTCGCGGACGCAGGTGCCGTCCTTCGTGGGATAGTCCTCACCGTAGATGCGGATGTTGTCGCGCAGGCCGAGGGCGGTATCGAGAATCAGCGGGATCAGGTGGCTCTCTGGCTCGTGTGCTTCGCCGTAACCGGGAATCGCTCCCGCCACATTGAAGTAACGAAGAGCAGCGTAACGAAGGCCCATACGCTCAGAGAACCAACGCATCATGTATTCGCTGAGGAGCTTGCTTTCTCCATAGGCGTTGGTGGGATTCAGGTCGTCCGTCTCTTCGATGGGAGCGCGCTTGGGTTCGCCATAACAGGCTGCAGTGGACGAGAACACAAGGCGCTGCGTGCCGGTCTGCTGCATGCATTCCAGCAGGGTGAGCGTACCCGCGGTGTTGTTACGGAAGTAGAGATCGGGACGCTTCATGCTTTCGCCCGCTTCGATGAGAGCGGCAAAATGCAGTACGCCATCAAACTGACCTTCGCGGAGGGTGCGGGTCAGTAAATTTGCATCTGCGATGTCGCCTTCCACAAAAGTTGCAGCCGGAGGGAGCGCTTCCTTCTTACTGTGGCAAAGATTGTCATAAACCGTCACACGATGGCCGCGTTCCAGCAGCAGGCGGCTCACTGTGCCGCCAATGTATCCGGCACCGCCGGTAACCAAATAATTCATGGATTTATCGTCACTCGCCGATGGGAATACAACGTTACCAACGATTCTTGCATAGGTATGTGTACGTTTTTGGTATTTTCACCGTCTCATCCCCTGTTGGAGTTATGGAGGGAGTTCTGGACATTGATTTTGCGTGAAAGTGAATCGGATTTTGATCGTATTCGGGTCCGGGTCGCTTATGATTTTGATAAGTTCCGGCGCTGCCCTGCCTTACACTCAATTCATCCTCCCGGATGCACCAAGTGGAAGCGCCATTCGTAGAACGAACGCGACCGTAAGAACGGCGCACACAAGAAACCTGCTCCAAACAGGTCCAAGGCGGACCCAAGACTCCGGTCATCGCCTATTGAAACTGAACTTTTGAGGATTGCACTACGTATGGCAAACAAAGTGCCTGATCACGAGCGGAATCGTGTGCCCGGGGTCCAGACTGCATCTCCGGCAGACGCACCATTCCTTTCGCAAAGGGATTTAGCCTTTAAAACTTTTGGCGTGATGGAAGATTCAGGGAAGCGCAAGAATCGCTTCCTCGCGGCATTTTTCATCAACACCACTCTAGCTGCGCTCCTCATCTGGATCAGCGTTCTAACGGCGAAACGTGTCGTGGAACAACATGTTGAGAAAACCATCACCTTCAACAACGTGAAGCCACCGGAACCACCGAAGCCGGTTCCGCCGCCGAAGCTTCCAAAGCCGCCTATCGTGAAGGTGGAACCGCCGAAGATTCAGCCGAACGTTCCGAAGATTGAGGTTCCGGAGCCGCCAAAGGTTCAGCCGCAGCCCGTTCTGAAGGCTCAGCCCATCATTACGCCTGCGCCGCCGAAGGCCGTGACGCCTCCTCCTGCGCCGAAGCCTGTGGCGATCAGCATTGCGCAAGCTGCCTCCGTGCCGAACCACGACGCGCATCCGTCTGCAGTGCGCCTGGGCAACATGACCAATCCGATCAACAACACCAGCGGCCCTGCCGTGTCGCCCGTGAACCTGGGACATAGCGGTGCGCCGGGCATGCCAGCAGGCAACACCGGCTTTGGTCCGCCGTCGAAGATTGCCATTGCTGGTTCGGGATCGCCGAATGGCCAGATGGGTGGCCACGATAGGGGCGCACAGCCCATCAAGGGCATCAGCACCGGCGTCCCTGGAGGCACTGGTCCCCTCACGGCAAAGCCTGTAGGCGCCATTGCAATCGCCAAGGGCCCCACGCCTCCGGCAATTTCTCAGACTCAGGTGAGCACCGGTCCGGCCAAGAGTGCGCCGAAGGTGATTTATAAGCCGAAGCCGGAGTACACAGAAGAAGCGCGGAGCCTGCGTTTAGAAGGCACCGTTTACATCAAAATTCACGTCTCAGCATCCGGAGCTGTTTCCGTACTGGGAGTTCAGAGCGGTCTTGGCCATGGCCTGGATCAAGCTGCGGTGAGAGCCGTACAGGGCATGCGTTTCCAACCCGCAATGGCCAATGGTCAACCGACCGATTGGGATGGCGTGGTCAACATTAACTTCCAGCTCGCCGGTTAAACAGACAGAATCTCCCACCATCCGGTAAGAGATTCTGATCCAATTTCCGGTTAGATTTTGTACGCTGAAACAGTTCCCTACCCGGGACTTCATAGGAGCCGTCCAAACCATGAGGAACCTTCGCAGGTCTTGCATCGCGGGTGTTGCCGCTACGCTTCTTACCGCATCGGCGATGCCGGCACTGGCTGCTTTTCCGATCCTGAGCAAGAAGAAAAAAGATGATCTACCCGCACGCAAGCTAAGCCCGGCACAGTCCGCTCTCCTGGACAAGGCCATTGCTCGCGAGCAGGAAGTCATTAAAGTCATTCAGGAACGCGCGCCGCTCGTTGAGACTTACATCCAGAACATGAAGCCCGATCCGGCGCTTCTGCAGGTCCCCGTCTCCGATCAGCACTTCCTGGGTCGCGTGGAGTTCAAGAAGGTTCTCAACGGAGAAACCTACGAAACCACGGATAACCACAAGGCAAAGGGCAAGATGGGATTCTTCAAGAATTCCTTCTCCTACATCACCACCCTCAACAAACAGTTCCATCTGCAGTTTAATGAGGTGGGCTTTGTCCAGATGATCCTGGTGGATGCCCACGGATTCGACAAGACGAACTACAACTTCGGCTTCGTGCGCAATGATTTTCTCGGCTCGGTCCCCACGATGGTGTTCGACGTGGAACCCGCCAAGGGCAACACCCGTGGCCGCTTCTTTGGCCGCATCTGGGTAGAGCGCCGGAATGGCAATATCATCCGCTTCAACGGTTCCTTTGCCGGTAGCGAACGAGACTTCCGCGAGTACTACCACTTCGATTCCTGGCGCACCAATGTGCAGGAGAATCTGTGGCTGCCGACGTCGTTCTACGTAGAAGAGAGCGATTCGAAGAGCACGGAAAACACCGTGAAGTTCAAAGCAGTGAACCACGTTTGGGGATACGCTCTGAAGGTTCCCACAAGCGATGCCGAGAACGTGGATGTGGAAGTGCAGGGCGCAACCGACGTCTCGAACGATGCGCAGGATGTTTCGCCACTCGGCGCACAGCGTGCGTGGGTTCAGCAGGCAGAAGATAACGTTGTGAACCGCCTTTTCCAGGCTGGATTGCTGGATGCTCCTTCCGACTTCGACAAGATTCTGGAACAGGTTGCAGGAAATATTCTTGCCTACAACAACATTCAGGTGGCACGCCCCATCCGTGTGCGTACCCTGCTGACCGAACCGCTGGAATCACTAGCTATTGGCAACACGATTGTGCTGTCGAAAGGCCTGATCGATACCACAGCTGTACCGGGCAATAACAACGAGCAGGTGAACAACCTGTACGCGATTATTGCGTTCCAGGTAGCGCACATCCTCCAGGGACATCGTCTGGACACGAAGTATGCGTTCAACGATCGTCTGCTCTTCCCGGATACCTCAACGTTCCAGAAGATCCCGATGCACCACACGGATAAGGACAACGAAGAGGCAGCGAAGAAGACGCTGGAATTGCTGCAGCCAAAGGAACTGAACGAGGCAGCAAGCCAGTTCGGTCTGTATCTGGCACAGCTGCAGGTTCGTTCAAAGGCTCTTACTGCGTTGAACGACCCGATGGTCGGCGATTCGCTGGTCAAGGATGTAAAGACAAATACTTTCTGGCTCCAACCGCTGATCGGCAAAGGTCCGAAGCTTGACCCGAACGACCTGAAGCAGAATGCGGCCATGCCACTGTCGTCCTTCCTGCGCTTTGACCCGTGGACCGATCAGGTGGTGCAGATGCATGCATCCTACGAACCCCTGTTGTCCTCGCGCGATAAGATGCCGTTCGAAGTTACGCCGATCTACCTGAAGCTGAGCTACTACAAGCCTTCAGCGGATGCTGCGGGAGCAGGTGCAGCGGCGGCAGCCGCAGCAGGCGCTACTGCAACCACTGACGCAAACGGCAACGCCGTGAGCGCTCCGGCAGCAGGCACCGGCACAACAGCAGCACCGGCACAGGCTCAACCTTCTGCAGGAGCACCTCCAGCAGATACAACTTTGACGCCCGCCCCAGCGGCTGGCACAACGGGAACGGCGAACCCGCCGGCTCCCCGACAATAGTGGGTCGAGCCGGACGAGTGGATACCCTACTCGTCCGGCTCAGACGCGTTCCCCAAGATCGTCAAACCCAAGGCCTTCAGGTCAAACCTGTTTGCCCCTCTCTGTAAGCTCCCATGATGTGTACAAGGGCCGAGTTAAAAAAGCCCAATAAAAATGAGCTACAGCACAAAGGAGTCCCTCTTGCCGCTACGAATGCAGAAAGCTAAGTTTGCCGCGGTGCTTGCCACCGTATTCCTGTGCTCACAATTCTTTACGGCACGCGCGAATGGCCAGGCATCCACCGCCACCGCTTATCGCAACGCCGATCTTCAGGTGGGCGGATATTTCACCTTCGTCCGGCCAGACTATGGCCAAAATCTCATCGGCTATGGTGCTTACGCTACGTATGATTTTTTGCCTCATTGGGGCGCGGAATTTAACTTTCGCCAAGCAGACAGCAGAAATGGCAACTCTCTGTATGAACGTACCTACGAGCTGGGCGGACGGTACATCATCACTCGCAAGCGGGGGTTCGTTCCCTACGCGCGAGCCTCTTATGGCCGAGGCGTAATCAATTTTCCTAAGGGCGGCATCCTCTATGGTGATAACCTCGCTTACAATCTGATGGCCTTTGGCGGTGGTGTGGATTATCACCTCACGCGCGCTATAAACCTCCGCGGAGATTATGAGTACCAGCATTGGTTTAGCTTTCCTGGCGTTCCGGGCATGACCAACAGTTCCTTATCCCCGCAGGCGGTCAGCGTTGGTGTGGCATATCACTTCCACTAGTCACTGCTGAAACAATTCAGCAACAAGAAAGCCCCGGATTGCTCCGGGGCTTTCTTATTGAATTGATGAGACGTTTAGAAGTGGTATGCAACACCGAGCGTCGGCATGGAGATCACTTCGTAGCGGCCCGTGTTGTACGCGTCTGACGGCAGCTTGAAGCTGGGCGTCTTTACAACTGCACCGCGATAGCCGATGCGGATGTCGTAGCTGGGGCTGATTTCATAAGCAACACCGGCACCGAAGAAGCCGCCGAGGCTTAACTGCCGCTTGGCATCCAGCGACTGCGTGTCGTAATCGCGAATGGGCGAGAAGACGTACGCGCCAATACCGACTTCCGCGAACGGATTGTAGTTACGGTAGTTGCGGCTATACACGTAGCCAAAGGAAACTTCCTGCTGGCGCGTGTGAATCTGGTAGGTATTGAAGCTCGTATTCCGCAGCTGCGTCATGTACTGCGAGAAGCTGTAGTTGGCTTCCAGAGCGCTACGCGGTGTGAGCATAAACCGGTAGCTTGCCAGCGCGCCCAATGCCATATCTGCATTGACCTGAATACCGCGTCCGTTGACCTGGGGAGGAATATTCCCCAAAGCGCTGATGCTTACATCCTGCCGGCTCTCCTGAGCATGAGCCGCTAACGCGCCAGCGAGCAGGGCGCACATCCACATCGTCTTCTTCATTCGTATGACCAACCTCAACGTCGTTCGGTGTGGCGCCGTTCGGGCGCGCGCAGAGGACGTACAGCTTCTGATTGTACCTGTTAGGACTGCGGCACTGCCATTCGGTGAGCAGCGAATCTTGCAGAAATGAAACTTTCCTTCCGCTCGGAGGCCTAATCGCTCCGTTCTGGAAGAAAACAGTAAGACCCACCAGTGGCCTCCGAGTACTCTCGGACACCACGTAGAAACTCGATCGCGGCATGAGACAGGTTCGCCTCACGTCGATGCACCAGTCTCAGTTTACGTTCCATCTGCAGTTCTTTGACTCGAACGCGTGTCAGGGCACCGGACTGCAGCTCTCGCTCTACCGTCAGCGCAGGGACCAGTGCCACACCGTTCCCCAGCTCCACGAACCGGCGGACCGCCTCCAGGCTGGGCAATTCCACATCAATGAGAAGATTCGTACGATGTCGGCGGAAGGCCTCAAACACCTTGTCGCGTTGGGGTGACGGCACATTGTGCGCGACAAAGTGCTGCCCACCCAGATCTCGAATCGAGACCTCTTCCGTTTTCGCCATCGTGTGCCTCGGATTGACCACAAAGGCGAGCTCATCCCGATAGACCACGATCGATTTCAGGGCGCGATCCTCTGGCTTAAAGCTGAGTACTCCAATCTCAACCGAATGCAGAAGCACCTCATCCGGAATACGGCTGGCCAGACTACGCTGCACGCTGACCTTGACCCGTGGATGTACCCGCCGAAAACGATCGAGCACGGGCAGCAGATAAAGACAGGTGTATTCGTTGGCGGCAAGGTTCAGGCTGCCGCGATGCAGGCTGCGCAATTCCCCCAGGGCATGCCTTGCTTCCACACGGAGATTCAGCAGCTTCTGCGCGTATTCACGAAGGACTTCCCCTGCATCCGTAAGCGAGGCGTCACGCGCAGCCCTGTCAAAAAGCGCCTCGCCAAGCTCACCTTCCAGCTTTGAAATAGCCTGACTGACAGCAGGTTGCGTACGATGCAAACGGACGGCAGCGCGAGAAAAACTGCGCTCTTCCGCCACAGCGAGAAAGGTTTCCAGGGCAAACAGGTCCACGGCGCATCTCCGAAGAAGCCGACACTCAATCCGGCCGCTCTCTCCACTATAAGCACTTCTGATGACGCTATCACTGCATATAAGGATTCCTTATCGCTATACTGTGTCTCAGAGGAAAATCATGAGCACTGCTTCGGATCGCGTGTATTTCTTCGACACAACGCTGCGTGACGGTGAACAATCACCGGGCTGCACCATGCACCATGCGGAGAAGCTCCGCTTTGCACACCAGCTTGCATCGCTTGGCGTGGACATTATTGAAGCCGGCTTCCCCATCGCGTCTGACGGCGACTTTGAGTCTGTCCGCGCGATTGCAAGCGAAGTGAAAGGTCCGCGCATTGCCGCGCTGGCCCGCTGCAAGACCATTGACATTGAACGCGCCGGAAAAGCCGTTGAGGCGGCCGCGTCCAATCGCATTCACACCTTCATCGCATCCAGTGATCTGCACCTGGAAGCGAAGCTGCGCATCACGCGTCAACAGGCACTGGATCAGGCAGCCGAATGCGTTCGTCTGGCGAAGACCTATACCGACGACGTAGAGTTTTCCGCGGAAGATGCCACACGTTCTGATCCGGATTTTCTGATCCAGATCGTGCAGGCAGCAATCGACGCAGGCGCAACGACCATCAACCTGCCGGATACCGTGGGCTATTCCACGCCTGCGGAATACCGCGCCATGTTTGAAATGGTTCGCAGCCGTATCCCCAATGCAGACAAAATCATCTTCTCCACACACTGCCATGACGACCTTGGCCTTGCCGTAATCAACACGGTGGCTGGCCTGCAGGGCGGCGCACGTCAGGTAGAAGTGGCAATGCATGGCATTGGTGAGCGCGCAGGCAATGCCTCGCTGGAAGAGGTCGCAGCCATCCTGAAGATTCGTAACGACGTGTTTCCATACACCAATCATCTGGTGCTGGATCAGATTGGACCGACAAGCCGCATGCTGGACGAGATCATTTCGTTCACACCTTCGCCGAACAAGGCGATTGTGGGCAAGAATGCGTTTGCGCACGCCAGCGGCATTCATCAGCACGGCGTGCTGGCCAATCCGCTGACATACGAGATCATGTCGGCCGCGCACTTTGGTGTGAACTCCAACACGATTGTGCTGGGCAAGCACAGCGGACGCCGTGCGCTGGAACATCGCCTTAAGGAACTGGGATTCAACCTGAACAAGGAAGAACTGGATCAGGTGTACACGCGCTTTACTGCTCTGGCTGATCGCAAGAAAGATATCTACGATCAGGACATTGCAGCGCTTGTGCCGCAGGCAGCTACTGTTTAATTCCTTCTCCTAGCCACTTCATCACGCGCAGGTACCATGCGTTCCGGTGCGATTCGCAACCATTTTGCAAGGAAAGTTTCGACCACGATGAATCTGAAGATTGCACTCCTCGCCGGTGACGGCATCGGCCCGGAAGTTACCAACGAAGCAGTGAACGTGCTGAACACCGTTGCAGCCGCTGGTGGACACACTTTTACCTACAAGTCGCTGCTGATCGGCGGCGCGGCGATTGATGCGCACGGAACACCACTGCCGGAAGAGACGCTGAAGGAAACGCTGGCCAGCGATGCTGCGCTCCTCGGCGCTGTAGGTGACAACAAGTTCAATTCCCTTCCGCCCAGTGAGCGTCCGGAAGCAGGTCTGCTAAAGATTCGCGCAGAGCTTGGCGGCTTTGCGAACCTGCGTCCTGCAACGGCGTACAAGGCACTTGCCGACAACTCCCCGCTACGCCCTGAAATCACCGCAGGCGTGGATATTCTCTTTGTCCGTGAGCTTCTTGGCGGACTTTACTTTGGCCAGCCGCGCGCATGGGACAAGACCACGGACCGCGCGCACAACACGATGGTCTATACGCGTCATGAAGTGGAACGTGTTGCCAAGATCGCATTCGATATCGCTGCAAAGCGCGATAAGAAAAAGGTCACCAGCGTTGACAAGGCAAACGTGCTGGAGTGCTCGCAGTTGTGGCGTGCCGTTGTGACGGAAGTTGCGAAGGATTATCCCACTGTGACGCTGGAGCATCAGTTGGTGGATTCCATGGCGATCCACTTGATGAACCGTCCGCGTGACTTCGATGTGGTGCTTACGGAGAATCTATTCGGCGACATCCTCTCTGACGAGAGTGGCGTCATCACCGGATCGCTGGGCATGCTGCCCTCTGCAACGCTTGGCGGCAAGGTGAATCTGTACGAACCCGTACATGGCTCCGCACCGGATATTGCAGGCCAGGGCAAGGCAAATCCGATTGGCGCGATCCTTACCGCTGCGCTGGTTCTGCGTCATTCCGCTGGTCTGGATGCTGAAGCAAAGATTATTGAAGACGCTGTCGTGAAGGTACTGGAAGCGGGCTATCGCACCACCGATATTGCACGCGGCGACATTGCCGGACAGCAAACTGTCAGCACGTCGAAGATGGGCCAACTGATTCTGGATCAGGTTACGGCTGAACTTGGAGCTGCAGCTTCCTAAACCCGGCTTCTTCGAAGCCGCACACAACATTCAGCAACACCGGGCTTTTGCCCCAGAGGTAAGCCACAATGTCCGCACCAAAGACACTGTTTGAAAAAGTTTGGCAGCAGCATCTGGTTGCAGAACCGGAAGGCGAACCTGCCATCCTGTACATCGATCTGCAGCTTGTACATGAAGTAACTTCGCCACAGGCTTTTGATGGTCTGCGCATGACAGGCCGCAAGCTGCGCCGTCCAGATCGCCACATTGCAACCGTGGATCACAACGTTCCCACCACCAGTGCGGCCGATCGCCTTGTCATTGCCGACCAGATCAGCGCTGCGCAGGTAAATGCGCTGCGCAAGAACTGCAAGGAATTCGGCATTGAGTTCTTCGATGTGCAGGATGCCTCGCAGGGCATTGTGCACATGATTGGGCCGGAGCTTGGAGCAACCAAGCCGGGCATGACGATTGTGTGTGGCGATTCGCATACGTCCACGCACGGAGCTTTCGGCGCGCTGGCGTTTGGCATTGGCACCAGCGAAGTAGAGCATGTGATGGCTACTCAGACGCTGTCGCAGCCCAAGCCGAAGACCTTCCGCATCACCGTGGATGGCGAGCTTCCCTTTGGCGTCACGGCGAAGGACATCATCCTGGACATCATTGGCCGCATTGGCACCGATGGTGCAACCGGCTATGCGATTGAGTATGCAGGTTCCGCTATCCGTGCGCTCAGCATGGAAGGCCGCATGACGGTGTGCAACATGAGCATTGAAGCTGGCGCTCGCGCTGGCATGATTGCGCCGGATGAAACGACCTTTGCGTATCTGAAGGGTCGCCGTTTCTCGCCGGAAGGCAAGGCCTGGGAAGAAGCTGTGGCGCACTGGAAGACGCTGCCCACGGATGAAGGCGCTGTCTTTGATCGCGAATTGTTTATCGATGCCGCGACACTCGCTCCTGCAGTCACTTGGGGGACATCGCCCGGGATGCACGCCACCATTGATGGCAAAGTGCCAACGCTGGATGATGCACCGACAGAGGCTGATCGCAAGAGCTTCGCCAAGGCCTACGAATACATGGATCTGAAGCCCGGTACGCCGATGGAAGAGATCAAGATTGACACCGTCTTTCTTGGCTCTTGCACGAACGGCCGCATTGAGGATCTACGCGCCGCTGCGGAAGTTATTAAGGGACACCACATTGCCACGAAGGTTCGTGCGATGGTCGTTCCCGGTTCACAACATGTGAAGAAGCAGGCCGAAGAAGAAGGTCTGGATGTGATCTTCAAAAATGCAGGCTTTGAGTGGCGCGAACCCGGTTGCTCCATGTGCCTGGGAATGAATCCGGACATTCTGCAACCCGGTGAGCGTTGCGCCTCCACATCGAACCGCAACTTTGAAGGTCGTCAGGGACGCGGCGGACGCACGCATCTTGTTTCGCCGGAGATGGCCGCTGTTGCCGCAATTACCGGGCACTTCACCGACATTCGTAAGTGGAAGAAGGAGGCGCGCTAATGGAGCCAATCAACGTACTCACCAGCAAAGCGATGCCGTTGCCGCTGCCCAACATCGACACGGATCAAATTATTCCGAAGCAATTCCTGAAACGCATTGAGCGCACTGGCTATGGCGACTTTCTGTTCTACGACTGGCGCTACAACCTTGACGTTCCGGATGATGTTTCGCCGAACAAAGAGTTCGTGCTGAACAAGCCGGAGTATCAGGGCGCTGAGATTCTGATTGCGGAGAAGAACTTTGGCTGCGGATCGTCGCGTGAACACGCTGCGTGGGCGATCTTTCAGTACGGCTTCCGCGCAGTGATTGCCCCCACATTCGCAGACATCTTCTTTTCCAATGCAGGTAAGAACGGCATCATCCTTGTGCGCCTCAGCGAAGAGGACGTCACCGCGCTGATGACGCATTGCACCGAAGATCCGAATAACAAGGTCACGGTGAATCTGGAAGCGCAGACCGTCACCGACGAGCATGGCTTCTCTGCACACTTTGAGATTGATCCCTTCCGCAAGTACTGCCTGCTGAATGGGCTTGATGACATCGGTCTGACGCTGCGTCATGTGGATGCGTTGAACGATTTTGAAGCGAAACACGATAACGAATTCTGGTCCGCGCCTAAAACGGCTGCATAACTACAGAAAGAGAACGAAGTGAGCAACGAACTCGATCCCGGCAAACGTAATTCCATCGTCCTTACTGAAGGCCCCAATCGCGCGGCTGCGCGCAGCTACTTCCGGTCCGTTGGTTTTTCCAAGGACGATCTACATAAGCCCATCATCGGCATTGCAAACACATGGACCGAAGTGGGTCCCTGCAACTTCCACCTGCGCCAGGTGGCAGAGGCCGTAAAGCAAGGCATTCGCGAAGCAGGCGGCACACCGATGGAATTCAATACCATCACCGTGCACGACGGCATCACCATGGGTACTGAAGGCATGAAGGCTTCGCTGGTGTCGCGCGAAGTCATCGCCGACTCCATTGAACTGGTAGCACGCGCTAACAGCTTTGACGGCTTGGTTTGCATTGCGGGCTGCGACAAAAACATGCCCGCTGCCATCATGGCGCTTGGCCGTCTCGACATCCCTGGCCTCATGCTATACGGCGGCAGCATTGCACCCGGCAAGCTGCCGCAGCCAGATGGCACGGTGAAGGAAATCACCATCCTTAGCGTGTTTGAAGCTATCGGCTCGCACGCTGCTGGCACCATCAACGATGATCAGCTTGAAGCCGTAGAAGCTGCTGCATGCCCCGGCCCCGGCGCTTGCGGTGGTCAGTTCACGGCAAACACCATGGCCATGGCTGGTGAGTTCCTTGGCATCTCACCGATTCAGATCACGGGTGTTCCTGCCATGTCGCCAGAGAAAGCTGCGGCATCGCGCGAAGCTGGTCGTCTGGTGATGGATCTGGCACGTAAGAATCTAAAGCCG
Source organism: Terriglobus sp. ADX1 (assembly GCF_036877645.1). NCBI lineage: Bacteria > Pseudomonadati > Acidobacteriota > Terriglobia > Terriglobales > Acidobacteriaceae > Terriglobus > Terriglobus sp. ADX1. Next base: position 80,265 of record NZ_JAEDXV010000013.1, on the reverse strand, counting down.
TCGCAGATTGTGACGCGCAAGGCAATCGAAGATGCCTATGCTGCGGTCTGCGCCAGCGGTGGAAGCACCAATGCAGTGCTGCATCTTTTGGCTATTGCACACGAGTACAAGATCCCTTTCACCATTGATGACTTCAATGCCATCAACGAGCGCACACCGCACATCTGCGATCTGTCGCCCGGCGGTAAGTATGCGGCGAAGGACTATCAGGATGCAGGTGGCTCGCGCGTATTGGCACAGCGTTTGCTGGATGCCGGTTTGATTGACGGCAACAACATCACCGTAACCGGCAAGTCGATCCGCGAAGAAGCGAAGGCTGCCCACGAGACACCGGGTCAGCCTGTGATCTATCCCATCGACAAGCCTCTCAAGGAAACTGGCGGTCTCGTGATCTTGAAGGGCAATCTTGCACCGGAAGGTTGCGTGATCAAGGTTGCAGGTCACAACCGCCTATTCCACCAGGGCCCGGCGCGCGTTTTCGATCGCGAGGATGATTGCTTCGCAGCAGTGGAGCGGGGCGAGATTAAGCCGAATGACGTCTGCGTGATTCGCTACGAAGGTCCGAAGGGTGGGCCGGGTATGCGTGAAATGCTCGCCGTGACTGCGGCCATCAAGGGCATTCCAGAACTGAGCGAAACAGTTGCACTTTTGACCGACGGGCGTTTCTCCGGCGCAACGCGTGGACTCATGGCAGGTCACGTTGCTCCCGAAGCTTACGACGCTGGTCCCATTGCCTTCGTGCAGGAGGGCGATCTAATCACCTTCGACATTAATAATCGTCAGCTTCGCGTGGAGATCAGTGACGAGGAACTGGCAAAGCGTAAGGCGAACTTCGCGAAGCCTGAACCACGTTACAAGCGCGGTGTCTTCTCGAAATATGCCAACACGGTAAGCTCCGCCAGCCTTGGCGCAGTGACCAATTAGCTTTCCTAACGAAGTACTTATGAACCATGGGTGTGCCTGTGAATGCAGGCACACCACAGCAAGGAACCAGCAGGAGCCGCACGCATGAGCGACACAGCGAACACTGCCCATCACGCCCCCACTCTCACCGGATCAGAAATCCTGTGGGCCACACTTGCGGGTGAGGGCGTCACCACGGTCTTTGGCTATCCCGGCGGAGCCATTCTTCCCATCTATGACGCGCTGCGCAAGTTTCCCACCATTCACCATGTATTGGTGCGGCATGAGCAGTCCGCATCGCACATGGCCGATGGGTACGCACGTGCCAGTGGCAAAGTAGGCGTATGCATGGCCACCAGTGGCCCCGGTGCAACGAACCTTGTTACGGGTCTTGCCACTGCCATGCTCGACAGCATTCCCATGGTTGCCATCACGGGCCAGGTTGCTTCCAAGGTGCTGGGCAGCGATGCGTTTCAGGAAGTAGACATCACTGGCATCACACTGCCGATTACGAAGCACAACTTCGTCGTCACCAAGGCAGAGGATATTGCCGCAGTTGTTCGTGAAGCCTTCCAGATTGCGCGCAGTGGGCGCCCTGGCCCCGTATTGGTGGACATTACGAAGGATGCGCAGCAGGCTGCGTGCACGTTCGATTTCGAGAGGTCGAAGCCGCGCGCTTATCGTCCGCACCCCATGTTGAAGGCCGACTCGGAAGAGATGCAGCAGGCGATTGAGCTGATGCGTGCATCTTCCCGCCCTGTGATTCTTGCAGGTCACGGCATCATTCATTCCGAAGCGGAGGCTGAAGTGCTGGCCTTTGCAGAGCGCCACAAAATTCCTGTCGCAACCACTCTGCTTGGCCTTGGTGCCTTCCCTGCCTCACATCCGCTGGCGCTGGGCATGATGGGTATGCACGGTGAATCGTGGGTGAACAATGCAATTCAGAACGCGGATCTTCTGCTCGCATTCGGTATGCGCTTTGACGATCGCGTGACCGGCAACCTGGCTCACTACGCACCCAACGCGAAGAAGATTCACATTGAGATTGATCCCAGTGAGATCAACAAAAATGTGCGGGTCGATGTCGCCCTCATCGGCGACTTGAAGCAGGTGTTGCAGACGATGGCTCCGCTGATCGACGCAACCGGTGCGCCAGCAACGCAGGATGCCACGAAGCAATGGCGTGAAGAGATTCGTGCGATGAAGGGCGACGCCAGTGTGCGTGACATCATCAACCTGCCCGACAACGGCCATCTATATGCCGCGCATGTCATCAATGACATCTGGCAGGAGGCGAAGGCGGCAGGACGCCTGAGCAACACCATCATTGCAACCGACGTAGGCCAGCACCAGATGTGGGAAGCGCAATACTTCAAGCATGAAGACTCGCGCTCACTCGTCACCAGCGGGGGCCTTGGCACCATGGGGTTCGCTTTGCCTGCGGCCATTGGCGCGAAGATCGCATGCCCTGAGAAGGATGTGTGGATGATTGCCGGTGACGGCGGCTTCCAAATGACCGCTGCCGAGCTTTCCACCATTCAGCAGGAAGGTCTGCACATCAACATCGCCGTCATCAACAACGGCTTCCTGGGCATGGTGCGTCAGTGGCAGGAGGCGTTCTATGACAAGAACTATTCCTGCTCGCCGATTCTGTCTCCAGACTTTGTGAAGCTTGCCGATGCGCATGGTATTCCTGGCGCGCACGTCACCGAGCGCAAGGATGTTGTGCCGACCGTTACGAAGGCACGCACCGGTACTTCGTCATACCTGATCAACTTCGCTGTTGAGAAGGAAGATGGCGTGTATCCCATGATTGCGCCCGGATCCGCTTTGCATGAAATGGTGCGCCGTCCGAACCCGTTGATTGAAACCAGCGAGGACTAAGCGTTGCATTCACTTCCACACAAAACGCTCGTCGAAGCCGACATCGTACTTCGCGAACATCGCCAGCAATTCCTGCTGGAAGGTTCGCGTGCGATGGATGTCTTCCTGCGTTTGCACGTAGTGGATGAGTGCATCACGGTCTGCAAGGCCTACCGAGAAGACCATGTAACTCTGCTGCCACTTGAAGAAGGCGTTCGGTTCACCGCTCTGACGAACGACGGGAACCGTGACCTTCTTCAGATGATCGACGAGTTTGTGCACGGTCATCTTGCGCGAAAGGAACAGTGCGACGTGAATATGGTCGACTGTTCCTCCTACCGCAAGGCAGATGTTCTCAGAATGACTGAGCCTGTCGCGAATGGCCGCATGCACAGCGGCGCGAAGCGCATCGTCCTTCAGCACCGGCTTCTGCCGCTGTGTGCTGAAGATCACGTGCAGCAACACATGATCAATGATCTGCATGGTGGCACGAGTATAGCTGCGGAGAGGGTGGCAGCGTGACCACTACTTTCCAGATTGAGACTGACCGGCTGCTGCTCCGTCCACTGGACGAAAGCGACCGCGATGACTTCGCCGCCATGAACGCCGATGCGGGCGTGATGACCTACTTCGTTTCACCGATGACACGCGAAGAGAGCGACGCAGCATTCACACGCTACGTCGCACACTTTGAACAGCATGGATTTGCCTTCCTCGCTGCGCGTGTACGTTCCACCGGCGAATTTGCAGGCATCATCGGTATGCAGGTGATGCGCTTCGCTGTACCGAATCTGCCTCAGCCTGCGGTTGAAATTGGATGGCGTCTGAACCGCGTGCAGCATGGCCGTGGCTACGCCACCGAGGGCGCACGCGCCATCGTCCGTTCGGCATTTCAAGAACATGGCCTCGCTGAAGTCGTCGCGATTACCGCCGTAGACAACAAGCCATCGCGTCATGTCATGGAGAAGCTTGACATGCATCATGACGCATCACTGGACTTCGATCACCCCAACGTTCCCAGCGGTCACGCCCTTCAGCGGCATGTTCTTTACCGCCTCGCTAACCCGCGCAACACAACCCGAGAAGAGGTTTAACGCACTATGCTTCACACCTTCATCGCACACGTTGATAACCGGCCCGGCGTCCTTACGCGCGTGGCTTCCCTGTTTCGCCGCCTGAACATCAACATTGTTTCGCTTACCGTAGGCGAGACGGAACGCGAAGATGTTTCGCGCATGACCATTGTTTGCGATGCTCCTGAAAACGCGGCCTTCCGCGTGAAGGCATCGCTGTACAAGCTGGAGATTACGCGCGATGTGGATGAAGTAGGCCGCAGCGAAGCAGTCATTCGTGAGCTTTGCCTGGTTAAGGTAGCCGCCGGCCCCAACGCGCCGCACGGTGTGCATTCACGCACGCAGATCTTCGAACTGGCACAGGTCTTCCGCGCGCGCATTGTCGATCTTGCACCGGAGAGCGTCATGCTGGAGATGACCGGCAGCGCCAGCAAGATTGAAGGACTCATCCAGGTACTGCGCGAAAGCTCGTACGAAATTCTTGAGGTAAGCCGCACCGGTCGCATGGCCATGCGTCGTGGCCATCACAGCGGCAAGGTGATGAAGGCGCTTGGCAGCAAGGCACATCAGACCGTTTTTCAGGTTAGCGATCCCGGCGAGTTGGACCCCATGGACGCGCTGCCAAATCAATTCGCGGAACACGATGTTTAAGCCATCGGAAATTCCGATAACACCATCACGCACGCGTCGCTAGCGACGACTACACTTTTAGATACACGGCAAAGGACGAATAAACATCATGGCAAAGACTTACTACGATCAGGACGCAGACCTTTCCCTTATCCAGGCGAAGAAGGTCGCCATCATTGGTTATGGCTCGCAGGGCCACGCACACGCGCTGAACCTGAAGGACAGCGGCGTGGATGTAAAGATTGGTCTTCGCGCAGGTTCCAAGGGCGCGGAGAAGGCAAAGGCTGCAGGCCTGGAAGTGCTCTCCGTGGCCGACGCTGCAAAGTGGGCTGACGTGATCATGGTTCTGGTTCCCGATCAGACCGCAGCCGCTGTGTACAAGGAAGTGGAACCGGGCCTGAGCGCAGGCAAGACGCTGATGTTTGCTCACGGCTTCAACATCCGTTTCCGTACCATCACGCCTCCTGCAGATGTTGACGTGTCGTTGGTTGCGCCGAAGTCACCAGGCCACCGCGTGCGCGAAGTATTCACCGAAGGTGGTGGTGTTCCGGGTCTCGTGGCTGTGGAGCAGGATGCCAGCGGCAATGCACTCGCACTCGCTCTGTCGTATGCCAAGGGCATTGGCTGCACCCGCGCAGGCGTTCTGCAGACCACGTTCACCGAAGAGACTGAGACCGACCTCTTCGGCGAGCAGGCTGTTCTCTGCGGCGGTACCGCTGCTCTGGTGAAGGCTGGCTTTGAAACGCTGATTGAAGCAGGCTATCAACCGGAATTGGCTTACTTTGAAGTGCTGCACGAGCTGAAGCTCATCGTCGACCTGATGTACCGCGGCGGCCTGGAGTACATGCGTTACTCTATCTCTGACACGGCAGAGTGGGGCGATTATGTAACCGGACCGCGCATTGTGACGCCGGAAGTGAAGAAGGCCATGAAGTCTGTGCTGGATGACATTCAGTCTGGCGCGTTCGCGAAGCGCTTCATTGAAGACCAGAACAGCGGTCGCAAGGAATTCGAAGCTTTCCGTCAGCAGGACCGCAACCACCCCATCGAGAAGGTCGGCGCAGAGCTCCGCAAGAGCATGCCCTTCCTGGATCCCGTGAAAGTGGAAAACGGTACGGTCGTAAAAGCATAAGCGCTTCAACTACAAGGAATAGAATGGTGGGCCGCGGGAGAATTTCTCCGCGGCCTATCTTTTGGGACTCGTAATGAATCCTTCGACATCGAAGTACATCTGATTGTTTGTAAGCGCAGAGAATGTGCTGCTGCGAAAGGAGTTTCGTCATGAAGGTTGTTCTTTACGGTGCAACAGGAAAATCCGGCAAGGTGATTTTGAAGGAGTTGGTGGATCGCGGTCACACGGTTGTTGCCGTGGCTCGCAATCCGCAAAACGTAGACAAGCAGGCGAACGTGAGCGTGGTGCAGGATGACCTGACGAACGTCGCCAAAACCGCACAGATTCTGAAGGATGCGAATGCAGATGCGGTTGTTTCCGCTCTTGGACCACCGTTGGATAACACGGACGCACTGCTGCCCATCTCTGCAAACCTGGTGGAAGCGATCAAGCAAAACAACGGACCGCGCCTGCTGGTGGTTGGTGGCGCTGGCGGATTGTTCGTGGCTCCCGGCGTAACGCTGCGTGACAGTGGCTACCTGCCCGAGGCGTGGCTTCCCATCGTGGATACGCACATCAAGCTGTACAACAGCCTGAAGAATTCCACTGGCATCACCTGGACGTACTTTGCTCCTGCGGGCTTCTTCGAGCCCGGCGAGCGTACTGGCAAGTTCCGTTTGGATACGGACAATCTCGTTGCAGACGCGCAGGGCACCAGCCGCATTTCGTTTGACGACTACGCCACCGCGCTGGTGAATGAGCTGGAAACGCCGAAACACCTGAACCAGCGTTTCACCGTCGGCTACTAAAGCAAACATCCACAACGAATCCAGGACGCCTCATCACTTTCGGTGAGGCGTCTTTCTGTCTTCACGCATCCAAGTGAACATGACTGCCACCGCACTTCGCCTGAGTGGAGACTTCTCCATTGACGCATTGACCTTTGATGACGTGACGCTGCCCGAGCCTGCACCCCATGACGTGCTGGTGAAGATACACGCGGTGTCATTGAACTATCGTGATCTGATGCTGGTGCAGGGGCGATACGACCCGCATGTGCAAAAGCCGCGGATTCCCTGCTCTGATGGCGCAGGAGAGGTGATTGCCGTTGGCTCTGCAGTCACTGCATTCCGCAAGGGCGATCGCGTGGTGGCGCCGTTCTTTCTCGATTGGATTGATGGTCCTGTAACGGCTGCAGCACCCGCTTCGGCATTGGGTGGAGCAATCGACGGCACACTGACAACGCACCAGATTTTCCCGGAACGCGCTCTCGTCGCTATTCCCGAAAAGCTAAGTTACACAGAAGCTGCCACGTTCCCATGCGCTGCAGTTACGGCATGGCATGCGTTGGTGAGCACAGCGAACATCGGTCCGCAGGATACGGTATTGCTGTTAGGCACGGGTGGCGTCAGCATCTTCGGTCTTCAGATTGCAAAGCAGCGCGGCGCACGCATCCTCATCACCAGCAGTTCCGATGACAAGCTGGGCCGAGCACTCGCTCTGGGTGCTGACCATGCGATTAACTATCGTCATCATCCTGATTGGGACAAGCAGGTACGAGATATCACCGGTAAGGTTGGCGCGACGCATGTGTTGGAAGTTGGAGGCGCAGGCACACTGCCGCTTTCACTTCGCTCCGCGGCCATCGGCGCTCAAGTGAGCGTTATTGGTGTGCTCACAGGACTGGAACAGCCTTTGAATATTGGCCAGATCCTGATGAAGACACTTCGGGTTCAGGGCATCTATGTGGGATCGCGTGCCATGCTTGCAGAGTCATTAAAGACGTTTGCGGACAACGACATCCATCCTGTAATTGACCGCACATTTGAATTTGCACGAGCAAAAGAGGCATTTCACGCACTCGAAAAGGCCGATCATTTTGGCAAGATCGTAATCACCATTCCGTAACTTAGTGCGCTCCACCTCCGCCACCGCCCACGCGGAAGTTATGGACAAGGAACAGAAGCGGTACAGCAGCCAGAGTCATAACGCCAATGAGAAAGAAGCAATCCATAAAGGCTAGTAACTGGCTCTGCGCCTGTAACTGCGCATAGATGCGTGCATACGCAGCTGAGACTGCATCCGCATGCGAGAAGCCGTGCGTCTGCAAATAAGCCGTAGTTTGTTGCACAGCATTTTGCAATGCCGCTGAAGAGCCGTTCAACCATGCACCGACGTTGCTTTGGTGCAGGTTCTCGCGGCGTTCCGCAAGCGCGGTGGCAAAAGCAATTCCGAAAGAGCCACCCCAGTTACGAAAGAAATTGGTCAGGCTAGAGGCACGATTGTTCTGGTCTGGCCTCAGCTCTGAATAAGCCAGCATGGTTAACGGCACAAAGAAGAATGCATAGCCCAGGCCCTGAAATGCGCGTGCCCATGCATAATGCGCGTAATCCGTCTGCAGAGTAAAGCTGCTGTAGTGGAGGAACGACAAGCCAACAACAGTGACCGCGCCAAACAGAAGTACGCGTGGATGAATGATGTGTCGCTGTACAAGTTGCGCACCCACAGGAGCGAGGACGGTAATCACAAACGCGCCAGGTCCTAAAACAAGTCCAGCATCAATAGCGCGGTATCCATAAAGCGATTGCAGTATTTGCGGTATCAGGGTGGTGGATGCAAATAGACCCACGCCAAACAGGAAATAGAATGCACACGCGATGGCGAAATTCCGCACCTTCAATAGACGGAAGTCAATCACCGGGTCAGTTTGCCGCAACTCCCATATCACTGCAGACCCAAGACAAAGGACCGCAGCGATTGCCATCCACACAATGAACGGTGAGCCAAACCAGTCTTCAATCTGGCCTCGGTCTAGCAGCACTTCCAGCGCAGCCGATCCAAGTCCGATAAGGGCAATCCCCACACCATCCACCTTCAGTCGTCCATCGGGTCCATGAACCGTTGCGCGTTCTGCGGCAAAGCTTTCCGGATCATGCACAAAGCGGCTGGTAAGAAAAAGCGAAAGAATCCCGATGGGGATGTTGATGAGAAAGACCCAGCGCCAGTCATAGTTGTCCGTAATCCATCCACCCAGAACTGGGCCAATGGCCGGTGCAGTGACAATGGCGACTGTATAAAGCGCAAAGGCTGATGCACGTTTCGCGGGTGGAAAGGTATCCACAAGAATGGCCTGCTCCACGGGAGCCAGCCCGCCACCTCCCACTCCCTGCAAAATACGCGCCATCAGCATGAACGGCAGGGTGGGAGCAATGCCGCACAACAGTGACGTCACAGTAAACAGTGCAACGCAGGCCATGTAATAGTTTTTGCGGCCAAAGACACGGCTAAGCCATGCCGACATGGGAAGCACGACAGCATTAGCCACCAGATAGGTCGTCAACACCCAAGTCACTTCGTCGAAACTCCGACCAAGGCCACCCGCGATATGCGGCAATGACACATTCGCAATCGACGTATCCAGCAACTCCATAAAGGTGGCCAGGGTGACGGTCAGCGCCACGACCCACGGATTTACAGCAGGCCGCTTTGCATTAGGCTGTGAAGGAACGGCCACAGCTTCGGAGTTCATTTTGAGGCATCTCCCATAAAAGACCGTACGGTCTCTTTCCTGCATCTGATGAAATAGAGGAAGAGACCGATTCGTCTTTTTTAGGAATGGCAGGAGGATCGTATGACAAAGGGTGAAGAGACGCGGCAACGCATTGTGGAGCTGGCTGCGCCTTTGTTCAATCAGCGAGGCTACGCCGGCTGTTCCGTTGCGGACATCATGGAAGCGACTGGGCTGGAAAAGGGTGGAATCTATCGGTACTTCGGATCAAAAGAAGATCTTGCAGCGGAGGCTTTCAAATTCTCTGTTGCAGAAATTCGAAAATTGCGTACGGATGATCTTGACGGCGTCCCAGGAGCAATAGGCAAGCTTCGATACATTATGGATCGTTTCGTAAGCGAACCATCTCCCATGAAAGGAGGCTGTCCGCTAATGAACACTGCCATTGATTCGGACGATGGCAATGCAGCATTGCGCGATCTGGCGCGAGATGCGTTTGCGGATTGGAGACGTCGTATGGCCGCGATTATCCGCCAGGGTATTCGCGATGGAGATATCAGCAAGTCGACTGATCCTGCTGAACTTGCGGACACGATCATCGCTTCATTAGAAGGGGCACTTATGTTGACCCGGCTGGACGGCAACAAACGGGCACTAAAGCATGTTCGACAGTCCATGGTGTTGCTGTTAACCGCACACTCAACGTGACTTGATGGCGCACCACGACTAGAACAGGGAACCTTCCCCTCGCTGCTTACGTTTCACCATTGAATCGAAAAAAGTAGCCGTTCGCCGCAATCTGCTGGTGCAACGCAGCTTATCCGATATCCTGAAGACTCAGGAGGCGAACCATGGCAACCGCCGCAGTCGCCAATCCGGCAAACGGTGCCCTTTCTGGGGATGACCTGATTTTTGCGCAGCTTGCGCCGGAGCAGCCCACCAGCGTTCCCGATCGTGTCGCGGCGCTGCGTCGTGTAAAGGCTCTGGATACTCTCAGCCACGACGATCTTGTATGGCTGGCCGAACACGGCACAGAACGCAAAGCCTACGATGGCACGCTCATCTTCCACGGCGGCGCTCCGGTTCACCACATGACCATCCTTCTGCAGGGTGAGGTGCATGTGCGCCGTGCCAGCGGCCCTGTGGCATTCTTCATTGGCCGCAGTGGCGCCGTCACTGGCAAGCTCCCCTTCAGCCGCATGAAGAGCTACGGCGGCGACGGCTATGCTGCTGGCGAAGTATGGACACTGGATTTTGAAGAGAGCTCTTTCCCGGAAATGCTGCAAGCTGTTCCGGGACTCACGCAGATCGTGGTTTCCACTCTGCTGGATCGCACACGCGAAGTCACGCGCATGGAACAACAGGCGGAGAAGCTGAATGCGCTCGGCAAGCTGGCTGCGAATCTGTCGCACGAACTGAACAACCCTGCTTCTGCAGCTCGGTCCGCCGCAAACAATCTGTGGACGGAACTACGCAACTACGGCTACCAGAAGTTTCGGCTCGGCGCGCTTTGTATTGGTGGCGATACCAAGACTGCATACAACGAGTGGATCGCGTCCATGCAGCATCTGCTGCAACCCGATGGACGTCCGCAGCGGTCGGATGCAGTGGATGTTGCTGCGCGCGAAGATGTTCTCCTGCGCTGGATGGAAGCGCACCAGATAGAAGACGCATGGCGTATTGCTCCTGTGATTGCCGAAACGATCATTGAGACATCGCATTTGGACGCACTTGCAAATGTGCTTCAGGGAGAAGCTCTTACCGTTGCATTGGCGTCGTTTGCTTCTGGCATGAATGCTGAGCGCATGACGGATGCGGTCATCGACTCAACGCGCCGCATCTTTGAACTCATCACCGCGATCCGCGGCTATTCCTATATGGATCAGGCTCCCATCCAGGAGATTGATCTGCGGGAAGCGCTGGACAACACACTGGCCATGCTCAATTCGCGCCTGGGTTCCGTGGAAGTAGATCGTTGCTATGGTGAAGAAGTCCCGCAAATCCTGGCCTACGGTGGCGAGTTGAATCAAGTGTGGACTGCACTGATTGAAAACGCACTGGACGCTATGGCGCTGTGCGAAAGAGCATACGCGCCTAAGTTGACGCTCCGTACATCGCTTAGCGGCAGCACGGTACTTGTCGAAGTCTGTGACAATGGCCCCGGCATTGATCCGGAAATCCGCTCGCGCATCTTCGAGCCTTTCTTCACGACAAAGGGCATCGGACAGGCGCTTGGACTTGGGCTGGATACAGCAAACCGTGTTGTAACCAAGCACAAAGGTCAACTCAGCGTGCTGCATAGTAAGCCCGGTGATACCTGCATCCAGGTGCGTCTGCCCATTGAGCAGACCGGCGCCTATTAAACTTCCTTCAAACTTTCCCATCTCTGCTATACCCTTCCGGTGATCTCGCAGGTGGCCTAACGCCGCTGCGAAATTACCGGAGAGTTAGTCATGCGTCTTGCACGTTGGGTTTGTGCCGTTTCACTGTTCACGTTCTTGCCTTGTGCAGCATTCAGTCAACAGCACACACTTCCGCTGTGGCCCAATGGCAACCCTGAACCTTCAACGATCACTGGCCCCGAGACGGATCCCACCACTGACTCCAATCGCATCGTCTCCGGCAAGGTAACGGTTCGGATCACGAATGTGAGTAAGCCGACACTCTCCGTATATTTCCCACCAAAGGAAAAGAACACTGGGGCCGCAGCGTTAGTATTTCCCGGCGGAGCTTACATACGGCTCGCATGGAATCTGGAAGGAACAGAAGTTTGTGATTGGTTGAACTCCATCGGCATGACGTGCCTGCTGGTGAAGTATCGCGTGCCGGAGACAGGCCACTACCCGGACAATGTAGAAGACCTGGAAGACGCGCAACAAGCCATGCGCATCGCGCGTGCTCACGCTGTGGAATGGGCCATTGATCCGCAGCGGATTGGAGCGATTGGATTTTCCGCAGGAGCACATCTTGCCGCAGCACTTAGCACCCATTCGGATTTCCAGGGAAAGAACGTTCCACCATCCACGGCAGACGCCAAACCCAACTGGCAGATGCTGCTGTATCCAGGTTGGCTGAACGGTGCTGATGGCAAGGTAAATCCCACGGTAAAACCAGTGGCCGATACACCTCCAACGTTTCTGGTGATGGCAGAAGATGATTACACCGCACACGTCGAAAACGCTCTGGTGTATTTTCAAGCACTGAAGGACGTGAAGGTTCCCGCAGAACTGCATCTGTTTACGCAGGGCGGGCACGGATTTGGCTTGCGTCCAACAGCACTTCCCATCTCACGTTGGCCCACACTGGCGGAAGCGTGGCTGCATACCATCCACATTCTCGGCACACCCGGTCCAGTTCCTCGCCCATAACGCTGCGTCGCTTGCAAAATAAACTCTTGTCATGCACGGTGTACTAGTTGTACTAATACACGCGTGACACCGTTTCGCGTACGCTTGCAGCCCGGCCAGCCCATCCATGAGCAAGTGGTTTATGCTGCAACGCGCGCGATTGTGGCAGGGCAACTTCGCCCCGGCGACCTATTCCCTTCCGTGCGTGCGCTTTCCCGCGATCTTTCTATCAATCCCAATACTGCTCACAAAGTCATCAGCCAGTTGATTGCCGATGGCCTGCTACAGGCTGTGCCGGGTATCGGAACGGTCGTCGCAGAGCCTCCGCGCTCAACTGCTTCACAACGCACGGACTTGCTAGGCAAGCAGATGGAAGAGCTTGTGGTGGAAGCCAAGCGTTTGTCTATTCCGCTGGAAGATGTAACCGCTGCACTGGAAAAACACTGGAACCGACTCTTTTCCGGAGATACCGAATGACATCGGATGCCGCTATTCAGACACACCAACTCACCATGCGCTTTGGTAATCACACTGCGCTTGCTCCTCTGAATCTGACCGTCCCGCGAGGATCGGTATATGCGCTGGCAGGCCACAACGGCGCAGGAAAACCACTCTACTGAAGGTTCTGCTGAACATGTTGCGCCCGACCAGTGGCACGGCAACTCTGCTTGGGACACCCAGTACACAACTGGACAGCACGATGTTCACGCGTGTGGGCTACGTGGCCGAAGGACAGGAGATGCCGGACTGGATGACCGTGCGCGGTTTCATGGATTACCTGCGTCCTTTCTATCCCACATGGGAAGAAGGATCGCTGCTACGCGATCTTGATTTGCCGGACGATCGCCGCATCCGTGAGCTTTCACGCGGTATGCGTATGAAGCTGGCGCTGGCCAGCGTGCTTGCCTTTCGCCCCGAACTTATCCTGATGGATGAACCCTTCTCCGGGCTTGATCCGCTAGTGCGTGACGAACTAACACGCACACTGATTGATCGGCTTGCTACAGAAGATGGAACACCGCCAACCGTGTTGATCTCCACGCATGACCTTGCCGAGATTGAACCCTTTGCCACGCATGCAGCGATGCTGCATAACGGCCAACTGATGTTCGCAGAGCCTTTGGATGTGCTGCTGGATCGCTTCCGCGAGATCACCGTCACACTTGCCGACAGCACGCAGATAGCGCGCACATTCCCGCGGGATTGGATGTGCCCGGAAAGCTCTGGCGCAGTGGTGCGGTTCGTTCATGCCAACGGAAGTTCTGAATCACTGCCGCAAGAGATTCGCAGCGCATTGCCCTCCACGCAGTCGATTGAATCCACATCCATCGGACTGCGTGAGATCTTTCTGGCTGTAACCCGCACACAACGGAGCGCCGCATGACACAGGCACTGCACATCTTTCGCAAAGACCTTCGCCATCAGAGAGTTGATCTTGCAATCTACGCTGGTTTGCTTGTTCTGACGGGGCTTCTGGTGCCTACTGGTTGGCCCGGGCACCATTCCTGGTCCACCAACGACATGTTGCCGTTGGTGCACACGTTATTGCAGATAGCTATACCCGTCTTCTGGCTGGTGATGATTGCGCGACTTGTCCACGAAGAGGCAATCGTAGGTGACAAGCAGTTCTGGACAACGAGACCTTATCGCTGGAACAGTTTGCTTGGTGCCAAGCTGCTGTTTGTATTGGTGTGCATTGCGCTACCCCACTTCGTGATGCAGTGGTGTTTAGCCTTCTACGCAGGCGTATCGCCGTTTCAATCTGGATTTCCGTGGTCGGCAACAATGCATTTACTCATCGTGTGGATTCCGATGTTCCTGTTTGCATGTATTACCTCTACGCTTGTCTCTACTTTTTTCACCACATTAGGAAGTGTTGTGATCTGGCTGGTGATGCTGGCACTCGTCATCGGTAGAAATGGTCCTGAAGCCGATGCTCCTTATGCACGACTGATCTTCAGTGTTCTCTTTGCCGGCATCTTCGCATTCCTGCTGGTGTTGCTGTATCGCACACGGTCATACCAGTTGGGCCGCATCCTGATGGGATCCTCAGCAGTACTGTTTCTGCTGATGATCTTCTTCGTATCGAAGATGTCTCCCGCATCGCTTGGTACGCTACTGCTAAAGGCACGTTACCGCGAAGGCGCTGCACCACAGCTTCACCTGCATTACGTTCCGGGACTGTTTTCGGGACATAACAACCAGAACAGCTCCTGGCTGCTTGCGATGTCTGTTCCGATTGAACTTCTTGGTTTGCCGAATGGAAATCGGCTGCACAATGCGGCGATGCAGTATCACCTGGAGGCGGGTAGGTATCGGTATACCTCACCGTGGCGTCCCACCGCGCTTACGCCGGAAGGCATGACGTTCCGTGTACCGACGGAGGTGATGGAGCATGCGGGTCATGCAGATGCTCACCTTACAGTCTCTCTGGCTGCCGAGGAGATCGCTCCCGGTACGTCCCAGACCACTGCTATCCGCGATCTCTTCGCCATTCCCGGCGGCGGTAGCTGTGATGCCATCAATCCGCCCCACGAAGGCCGCTCTGCCAGAACGAGTGTCGTCTGCCATTTTGCCTACTCGGTTCCCTATCCGATCGAGATTGACGCCACGATGGCGTCTGGTTGCCCCATACCCAAGGTACCGATGCAGATCCCGACCTATGACGGAGGCACAGGCTTCGATCCGTTGACGCACTGGCCTGTGAATTTCGGCCCGCGCGGCATCACCGGAGCGACCAGAGACTGCATAGTGCAGTCGCTCACCACGACGGTCTATCGCCCGGTAACGCGCTTCCGCACTTCGCTGGATATTCCATCCATTCGGCTCGCTGACTATCTCGGCCACTGAGGATGACCAACGCGTTTACGAATCCTGGAATTTGATCGCCGCATGCGTGCCATCGCAGAACGGTTTGTTCTTGGACTCACCGCAACGACAGAGCGTGACGCGATTGCGCACCTCATACTCAAATCCATCTGCAGAGGTCACCTGTATTCCTCCGCGCAGCCAGAGTGGCCCACTGCATTTCTGTTCCGGATCTTCGACCAGACCTATCGATATTGGCAACGCATGTTCGACAGGTTGGCCTGTGGCTTTGTCCCAGGCGACGAGGCGTCCTGAAGGGCAGTTATTCACCTGGCGGATGAACAACTCCTTGATGTGAGGATGATCGGTTCGTTCGACCTGGTTCCAGACCTGACCGTTTGGATCGCAGAAACGGGCAAATGCGCATTGGCTTTCTGCATCGGTGAGTTGAAGCACTGGACCATCCAGCACCTGCGCCTGATCGAGATAGGCTTCACGGCTTGCAGTTTCCGTCCCTTTAAATTTGACCTTTGCATGTGTGCCATCACAGAAGGGTTTTGATCCCGAGTGGCCGCACCGACACAGCGCATACGTCTCATGATGTGGAATAGCCTCGCCTTCCCGCCACTCCTCAGAACCGCCCTTAGCATCTGTGATGATGGTCTGTTTGCTGAGAGGAATGTCGCCTGTGACGATGTATGGACCGTTTTCAGAGACAGTGACGCTTACCTTACTCTTCGCCGTCGAAGTCATGGATCGGCTCCCTATGGATTTTCCTGACGTGGATCGTTGCTGAAACGTGTGCGCACGACAGCCTTCCGTGGCATCAATATATTCTCGAATGGCCTGAAAAGCACAAAGGCGGCCCTCAGGCCGCCTTTGCTAATAGCAAAATGCTCCGATGCTACTTGGAGACTTCTACACCGCGCCAGAAGGCGATGTGGTGTTTTACCTGACGTGCTGCCGGCTTGGGATCGGGGTAATACCAGGCCGCGTCGGGATTCTCTTGACCGTCGACCAGCAGCGTAAAGTAACGCGCCTGGCCCTTCCACGGGCACGAAGATGAAGTGGAGCTGGGGCGGAGAAACTCGCGCTTAACCGTCTCCTCAGGGAAGTAAACGTTGCCTTCTACGGTTTCGAAGCTTTCGCTTTCGGCCACCGTCTGGCCATTCCAAATTGCCTTTGCCATTGCTGACTTTCTCTCCAAAGAAATCGATCAGGTCAAACTCAAACAGGAACCCGTCGGGATGCGCAGCACAGCCCATAGTTCGGGCCTTGTACTAAGGTAACAGCCTGTGGATTAGATGGAAAGCGGCCACATCAGGATTCAGCCCCGGGCGCCCACCTCTAGTTCATCTAAACCATTATTTATAAACAGTTTAGATAAACCATTTCGAGTCTGCATCCCAAGCCGGTGAAAGACCAAGTGAATGCGTTTACCTAAAACGAGATCAGCTGCAAGGATTAATTCTGTCCGTGCTTCATACAATCCACGATTCCGCCGATAGGGAGGAGGTAGTCAGTGAACTAAGCCGGAGCAACCGTGGAATTGGAAGAAGAGGTACGAGAATTTCTCATCGAATGCGCTGAAGGCCTCGTCCATCTGGATCAGGAGATTGTGCAGCTCGAACAATCACCTGACGACAAAGCTCTCGTCGCCAGCGTTTTTCGCACCTTCCACACCATCAAGGGAACGTGCGGATTTTTCGGCTTCATGACGCTGAGCGCGATCACGCACGTGGCCGAAAACATTCTGGATCAGGTGCGGTCCGATCAGCGTCCGCTCAATGCCACGCTTACAGGTCTTCTACTGGAAAGCGTTGACGCAATTAAGGCAATCATCAACTCCATTGAGACCACTGCAACTGAGGGTCCACTCGATTACGCTGACCTTCGCGCACGCCTTGAATTTGCATTGCATGACATGGCTCTTATCGCCGCGGCGCCTCTACCGGAAACCACGTTGCCGTGTACACCAACATCAACCACAGATACGGTTGTGGCCGCGCCTGTGCCACCTCCAGCCCCTGCTGCAGAAGATACCGAGGCACACAATCGCGCAGCCTGTGTTGACACCACCATTCGTGTAGATGTTGGCCTGCTGGATAAGCTGATGAACCTTGTCGGTGAGTTGGTGCTTTCGCGCAATCAACTGCTGCAGGGGACATCACAACAGGACACATCGCTGCTGCGCACAGTGCAACGCTTGAACGTCATCACCAGCGAATTGCAGGAAGGCGTTCTGAAGACGCGTATGCAGCCGATCGGCGTCGTCTGGAACAAACTTCCACGTGTGATCCGCGACCTGGCTACAGAGTGTGGCAAGAAGATTCATCTTGAGATGCAAGGGGCCGAGACGGAGCTCGACAAGACCATCATTGAGGCCATCAAAGACCCACTCACGCACGTTGTTCGCAACGCCTGCGACCACGGCGTGGAAACACCAGAGGCACGTCTGGCTGCGGGCAAGCCTGCAGTCGGCGAAGTACTTCTTCGTGCTTTCCATGAAGGTGGACATGTTCACATCGAGATCACTGACGATGGACGCGGCCTTGATCCGGAAAAGCTGAAGCTGCGCGCCCTCGCCAAAGGTTTGATCCGTCAGGATCAAGCAGAGCAGATGGATGAGCGCGAAGCCATTCAACTTGTTTTCTTACCGGGCTTCTCCACGGCCGAGCAAGTCACCAGCATCTCAGGCCGCGGCGTTGGTATGGACGTCGTGAAGACCAACATTGAAAAGATCGGCGGCATAGTCGACATTGCCAATCGCACAGGCATGCAGGGTTCCACGGTCCGCATTAAGATTCCTCTCACGCTCGCCATCATTCCTGGCCTGATCATTCACGCACAGTCTGCAGGAGAAGAACACCGCTTCGTCATTCCACAGGCAAACCTCTTGGAACTGGTTCGTCTGGAGCAGGATGCAGGCCGTACCGGGATTGAGTATGTCCACGGAACACCGGTCTTCCGTCGTCGTGGACAACTGCTGCCGCTTACTTATCTCAATCGCGTTCTTTGCCTTGAGGGCGAAGAATTTCCTACAACGCCTGTGATCAACATCGTTGTGGTGCAGGCAGAAGAACGACCCTTTGGCATTGTGGTGGATGGCATCTTCGACACGCAGGAGATCGTCGTCAAAGCGCTCGGTCGTCGTTTGAAGGGCCTCACCTCATACCTGGGCGCAACCATCATGGGCGATGGCCGTGTTGCTCTCATCCTTGATATCCCTGGTCTTGCCCGCTTGAGCGGCATGGCATCACAGGGCCGCGACACACGGCGATTGGACAACACTACAAAGAAGAGTGGTGAGGATCCGCAAAGCTTCCTCGTGTTTAGCGCAGGCAACTATAAACGTGTTGCAGTCCCCCTCGCACTCGTCTCACGTCTGGAGCAAATCGAGTCTTCACGTATCGAGCATGCGTCTGGTCGTTCCGTGATGCACTATCGCGGACAGATCCTTCCATTGCTGCACCTCGCATCACTATTGAATGACCAACACGCTTCAGAGAGTATGCCGGATGCAAACGCACAACTCATCGTGGTTGGCGAAGGTGTGAGGCAGACAGGCGTCATCGTCGATCACATCATCGACATCGTCGAAGAAAGCGTAACTTTCCGCAGGCGTAGTGAGCATACCTGCCTTTTGGGTTCAGCAATTGTTGGTGGATCGATCACAGACATTTTGGATGTGGCCGCCATGCTTACGATGGCATCCGACAGTACTCAAGTCACCGAAGCCAGGACAGTGTTAGTCATTGGCGAGTTCGCGTCCTGCACCTCAATGCATCGCAGCTTTCTTGAGATGAGTGGTATCCGCGTTTGCGAGGCCCATTCGTTCGAGCAAGCGCTTGCACTTGCAGAAATATGTGAACCGGCAGCAGCACTCCTCGTTTCAAACAACATGCCGGATAACTCCACCCGTTTTATCACTGTTGCTCGTAACGGCGGCATAGCGTTGATTTCCATTGCAGACAAACATACCCTCCCCTCAGATCACTTTGACGCCAACTTCAGCATGAATCAACGCGAGGAACTTCTTCACTTCCTGACAACGATGCCGGTAGCGGCAGGGAGTAAACAATGAACATCACCCAAGAGCGCCGTAAGGTTCGCGGAGAATCCGTACAGTTCGCAACCTTTCATGTTGAGAATCTCTTCTTCGGTATCGAAGCCGTTCGCGTGCAGGAGGTACTTCGCTACCAGGAGATGACGCCGATCCCTCTTGCTCCCAAGGCAATTCGCGGTCTCATCAACCTTCGCGGCCAGACCGTCGCAGCCGTCGACACGCGATGCACATTGGGTCTGCCTCCGCATCCTGGGCCTGGCGGGCCGATGAACATCATCATCCAGACGGACGACGGTCCAATCAGTCTGCTCGTCGACAGCATTGGCGATGTTCTTGAAGTTCCTTTGAATTCCTATGCACCTGTGCCCGATAACGTTCCAGCACATCAGCGCGAGCTGATTGCTGGAGTGTATCGACTGAAGGACCGCCTCATGCACCTGCTGCGCGCGGAACGTTTTTTAGAAGTCGCCTGTCATTAACTTTCTTACTCAATTCACGGAGATCCATCATGGCAACAGCAAGCCGCATAACCGATATCGCCGGAAATTCTCCGGTGCCTGTACGCAAACCCTCAACCACGCAAAAGGCAGAGAAGAACGCAAATCTACAGGATGCCTTTGATGCCATTGGTCGCTCACAAGCCGTCGTGGAATTTGGTCTGGACGGCATTGTGCAGATGGCGAATCCCAACTTTCTCTTCTGGACGGGCTATCGCCTTGATGAGATTGTCGGCAAACATCACAGCATGTTCGTTGATCCTGCAGAAGCACAGGGCCACGAGTATCGCGGCATGTGGGCTGCGCTGAACCGCGGCGAAACGCAGACATCCATCTTCCGCCGCTTTGGCAAGCAAGGGCAGGAGTTCTGGCTGCAAGGTTGTTACATGCCGATTCTGGATAGCAACGGGCTGCCGTACAAAGTGATGAAGGTTGCCCTGGATATTACAGAAGCCATGCGTCGCAATACCAATTACCGTGGCCAGGTAGAAGCTGTGAGTCGCACGCAGGCAGTCATTGAGTTTCAGTTGGATGGAACCATCATCACGGCAAATGACAACTTCCTGAACACGATGGGCTACACGCTGTCTGAAATCAAAGACCATCACCACAGCATGTTCATGGGCAAGGATGCAAAGAATAGCGCGGCATATCGTGAATTTTGGGCAGCACTTGCGCGTGGCGAGTATCAGAGCGGTGAGTACCAGCGCTTTGGCAAGGGCGAACGTGAAGTATGGATCTATGGATCGTACAATCCGATCTTCGATGCGAATGGTCGGCCTGAGCGTGTGGTGAAGTTCGCTACGGAAGTCACTGCAACAGTACTTGCACGTAAAGAACACGAAGCTCACCAGGAGGCTGAGCGGCAGCGCGGTATTGAGCTTGAAGCAAAGGTGCGCGAGATACTGCATGTGGTGCAGATGGCGCGAGATGGAAACCTTACGGGCGTGATCGCCGTAGAGGGCACAGATGCCATTGGCCAGATGGGCGCCACGCTGCGTGACTTCTTCTCTGATCTCCGAGATCGCATTCAGGCCATTGCTCGTGCAGCAGGTTCTCTCAGCTCCTCGTCAGAAGAGCTTTCCGTCATCAGTCAGCAGATGGCAAGCAATGCGGAAGAAACAGCGACACAAGCATCGGTCGTATCTACTGCCAGCGACGAAGTCTCACGCAACGTTACCGTCGTCGCTGCTGGGAGCGAGGAGATGCAGGCCTCCATCCGCGAAATTTCGAAGAGCGCAAATGAAAGTGCTCGTGTTGCGCACACCGCTGTCACAGCAGCGAATGCAACAAACCAAACCATCCAGAAGCTAGGTCAGTCCAGCATTGAGATCGGTAAGGTCGTCAAAGTCATCACATCCATCGCACAACAGACCAACCTGTTGGCGTTGAATGCCACCATTGAAGCTGCTCGTGCTGGCGAAGCAGGCAAGGGTTTTGCCGTTGTCGCCAACGAGGTGAAGGAACTGGCGAAGGAAACCGCGAAGGCTACGGAGGAAATTGGCCAGAAGATCGAAGCTATCCAGTGCGATACGAATAGCGCTGTTCATGCGATTGAAGAGATCACGCAGATCATTAATCAAATTAACGATGTCTCCAGCACCATTGCCTCCGCAGTGGAAGAGCAGACCGCAACCACCAACGAAATTGGCCGCAGCGTGAATGATGCTTCGCGTGGTGTCAGCGAGATTGCAGTGAACATCGCAGGCGTCGCTTCGGCCGCTCAAGGCACAACCGCTGGTGCCGCTGGAACGCAGACCGCCGCCAAGTCACTTCACAACATGGCTAGCGAACTGCAGAACCTCGTCTCCCGATTCACGCTATAGCTGCATTGCCGACGTGGAAAATCTTCCACGTCGGCTCCCCCTCGACCTCACAGCTGGAAAGGGCATGACCGGTGATCGCAGAACCTATCGCCATGCGAAAGCAAAACTCAACAGATAAGATCAGCATTCTTATCGTCGACGACTCAGTGGTTGTTCGACGGATACTGATACGCGCGCTTGAAGAAGAGTTCACAATCTGCGGCCATGCAGCTTCCGCCGAGATCGCGATTGAGAAGATCGCGCAGCTTTCCCCGGATCTGCTGATACTCGACATCCACATGCCTGGCATGAGTGGCCTACAGTTGCTGCCGATTCTGCGCGAGCGATATCCCCGCCTGCGTGTCATCCTCTTCAGCAGGTCATCACCTGAGTCCATCAGTGGATGTATCGATGCGCTGGTTCATGGTGCTACAGATTTCCTCATGAAGCCTTCCGATGACGTCTCGTTGTCGGACTCCATTGAGTCGATCCATGAACAGCTTTGCGAAAAGATTCGTCTGCTCTTTCCTGGCCGTAGCTTGAAGCCAGCAACAGAATCGAATCGCTCGTTCATGTCACCTACTTCACTGCTGAAGCGCCCGCAGCGAGATCGAGAAGTGCTTGCTATCGGTGTCTCAACCGGCGGTCCCACTGCGCTTACAACTGTGCTGCAGCAACTCCCGCATAACTATCCTCTGCCTATCGTCATCGTGCAACACATGCCACCCGTCTTCACACATCTGCTTGCCACCCGCATCCGTTCGGTCACTGGAATGGACATTGTCGAAGCAGAAGAAGGCATGAAAGTAACACCAGGCAAGGCCTTCCTTGCGCCCGGAAACTTTCATATGCGCGTGGTTCGCGATAGCGACGGAGCATACATTTCTCTCAACCAGGGTCCGATGGAATGCTCGTGCAGGCCAGCGGTCGATGTTCTCTTCCGATCAGTTGCAGAGGTCTATGGTGGCGCAACCATCGCAACAATACTCACGGGCATGGGCCAGGACGGACTACGTGGGGTGCAGGAACTACATCGTCTTGGCGCGCACGTCATCGTGCAAGATGAAGCATCCAGCGTGGTGTGGGGCATGCCGGGAGCGGTCGCACAAGCACAGCTAGCCCACGAAGTCTTAGACGTTAACTCGATCGCCGATGCAATTCAGCGCCAATCAGGGAGGAGACAAAATGCCTGACACACTCCGTAGTTCCCATACTCAAGATGGCGCAATTTCAGTGCAGAGCTATACCTTCCTGCAACGATGGATTCATCGCGAGTCCGGCATCCTGCTCGATGAAAGCAAAGGCTATCTGCTGAAGTCGAGACTCACACCCATCGTGGAACGCGAGGCGCTCAGTGGCTTCGATGAACTCTGCACGAAGCTTGCGCAAGGAACTCCCGGCTATTCCCGCCAGGTGATTGAAGCCATGACAACGCATGAGACGTTGTTTTTTCGAGATCATGCGCCCTTCGAAGCACTGCGCAGCAAAGTCCTGCCACAACTTTTCGCCGGATTGCCACGCGGCCAGAAGTTGCAGATATGGTCTGCAGCAGCATCTTCAGGCCAAGAGGTATACAGCATTGCCATGCTGTTGCTGGAGATGGGTGTGACGAGTCATGAAGTATCGATTCTTGGCACTGATCTGTCAGACAAAGTGCTGACACGCGCACGCAGTGGCATCTACGGCAACTTTGAGGTTAACCGCGGTCTTCCACCCAACTATCTTCAGCGCTACTTTCAACCTGTAGGCAACGAGTGGCGGGTATGCGATGCCGTACGCCAGATGGTTCGCTTTGAACAAATGGATCTGCGCCAAAACCTCCGCAACCATGGCCCGTTTGATGTGATCTTCTGTCGCAATGTCCTCATCTACTTCGATCAACAAACAAAGGATCGCGTCATAGATGACCTCCATCGCTCACTCACGCGTCGCGGATATCTCTTCCTGGGAGCGGCTGAGAATGTTGGCCAGCATCGTGCTTTTCGACGCGTTCAATTTGGTGATGCCATCGCTTATGAAGCCGATAAAGAAAACGGAGCTTAACACTCACGCATCAGGAGCATCGCAATGGAAATTCTTCTCGTAGACGACAGCAAAACTATGCGCATGATTGTGCAGCGCACCATTCGACAAGCAGGCTTTGCGGGACTCAGCTTCATTGAAGCAGAGAACGGCGCACAGGCCTTGGAGAAGCTTCAAACGAACGCTCCCACCGTCATTCTCTCCGACTGGAACATGCCGGAGATGACAGGTATTGAGTTCCTGCAGAAAGCACGCAACGCAGGTGTCACTACCCCGTTTGGCTTCATTACATCAGAAGGTTCTGATGTGATTCGCGAGACTGCGCAGAAGGCCGGCGCACAATTTCTCATCACAAAGCCGTTCACACCAGAAGATGTCGAAGCCGCTCTACGACCTGTGATCGGAGCATAAACGATGGCCGATTCAACGCCGTACGCACTTTCGCAGCTCTTCTCAAACCTCATCGATCGACGAGTCTCTGTGGTCGAAGCTTCGAAGCAGGAAGCGACGACGTGCCGTAAGAGTTATGCCAGCTACGATGTCGTGGGACGGAACGAGAAAATCTTTCTTCAGATTGATTTCGATCTTCTTTGTTCACTGGGTGGCGCACTTGCCGGTATGCCCGATGCCGTCATCCGGCAAAATCTCAAAGCCATCCCCTTCGACGAAACGCTGCGCGATGCCATGCACGAAATTCTGAACATTGTCTCTGCCGTGATCACAACAGAAGGTCGCGCCATTCTGAAAATGATGGAGTTGGATGAAAACAAGGGCCGCGCGCTCGCGCAACATTTCGCACAAACGACGCCCCACTTCATCAGCCGCTTTCAAACCGCCATTCCGAACTACTCGGGCGGTCAGATCGAAGTCCTCTTCCCTATCTAGAGAAAAACCCCATCGCGGACAAACCGCGATGGGGCTCAGAAAACTGACTTCCTTCAAATTAAGAGTTAAGCAACACTCTCCACGATAGGCCGGGTGGCGTTCGGGTCTGGACGCTGGAGAGTTGGAATCTCTACCGGCGGCTTGGACTCGATCTTGCGATTGGTCTTGTGGTCGTAGTCGCAGGTGATGGGGTCTTCTACCGGCTCCTCTACCTTCGCGCCCTTCTTGGGGCGGCGCTTGGGCAGGGCGTCGTGGTTGTGCGGGCAGACCTCGTGGATGTAGCCGTCCTGTTTGTTCGGCACTTCGATGAGGTATGACGAATTGCCCTTGGGGCACGGCTTGGCGATCAGCTTCTGGTTGCTGCTGAAGTCGCACTTGGGATAGTTCGTGCAGCCGTAGAAGACGTTGCCCATTTTCGACTTGCGTTCAGCAATAGCGCCGCCGCACTTGGGGCATGGGACATCAAGTAGCACCTGCTTCACGTACTTGCACTTGGGGTAACCGGAACACGAGGTGAACTCGCCGTAGGCACCCTGGCGCTTGACCAGTTCCATGCCGCACTGCGGGCAGAGTTCGCCCGTGGGTTCTGGTGGTTTTTGCTGGACCTTCTGGTTCAGGCGGCGCACCGTCTTGCAGGGCGGATCGGCGCTGTAATCCGGGCACGACATGAACGGGCCCCACGGGCCGTTCTTCAGCACCATCTGCTTGCCGCAGTTTTCGCAGAACTCCTCCTCCTCGGTGTCGCCTGCTTCCATGGCGGCAAGGTCTGGCTTGTCTGCAAAGTTTTCCTTGGTGAAGTCGCAGCTTACGGGATCAATGAGGATGCTCTTGCCGCGGGTGGATGCCACCTTGAGGGCCGCCAGTAGTTCCTTGTCGTTGTGGACCTCCTCGCTGGAGGCCTCTGCGTCGTCCACCATGCCCTTGACGGTGATGGGATAAGTAAACGCATCGGTGACGCGCTTGGCGACAGCCTTGGCGTCTTTCTTGAAGGCAGAGACGGCAATCGTCTTCGGCTTGGTCTTCGTGAAATTGCTACACGAATAGAACGAACCGAATTTGCCCCACTTGAGGACGAGCGGAGAACCGCACTTCTCACAGACTTCGTCCGTGGGGTGCTCCATCCGCTTGATGTCTTCCATGGACTTTTCGGCGACTTTAATTTCATCGCTGAGATGGCCGTAGAAACCGCCGAGCAGGTCAGTCCACTTCTCGTTACCCGCTTCGATCTCGTCCAGCTCGTCTTCCAGCTTGCGGGTGTAGTCCATGTCGAAGATGTACGGGAAGTTCTTCACCAGCAACGTGGTGACCACCATACCGATCTCCGTGGGCACGAACTTGCGTGCGAGCTTTTTAACGTAGTCGCGATCCTGAATCGTGTTGATGATCGACGCATACGTGGACGGGCGGCCAATGCCGCGCTCTTCCAGTTCCTTGACCAGCGACGCTTCGTTGAAGCGCGGCGGCGGTTCTGTGAACTTCTGGTCAGTAACGACGCCGAGCAGGTCCAGCGCGTCTCCCTGCTTCATGCCGGGCAGGCTCACGCCTTCGTCAGAGTCATCCTGGGCAGTCTTGGCATCTGCAACGCTGCTCTGGTTGGGGTTGTTGATGCGCAGGAAGCCATCAAACTTCAACACCGAACCGGAGACGCGCACCTGGTACTTGCGGTCGCCCTTGCCTTCGATTTCAACCGTAGTCTGGTCGTAAACGGCAGGCGTCATCTGGCTGGCGACGAAGCGCGACCAGATGAGGTTATACAGACGGTACTGCTCATCGCTGAGGTACTTGCGGATGCTGTCCGGCGTGTACGCCACGTTCGTGGGGCGGATGGCTTCGTGGGCGTCCTGCGCGTCCTTCTTCCCCTTGAACTCATTGGGCTTTGCGGGCAGGTACTGCGGACCGAGCGTCTTGATATAGTCGCGGGCCATGTCGATGGCGACCGGAGCGACACGCGTGCTGTCAGTACGCATGTAGGTGATAAGGCCAACGGTGCCTTCGTTGCCGATCTCAATGCCTTCGTAGAGACGCTGGGCGACGCCCATGGTGCGCTTCACGTTGAAACCAAGGCGGTTGGAGGCCTGTTGCTGAAGCTGCGATGTGGAGAACGGCGCAGGGGCGTAGCGGCGGCGTTCCTTCGCCTCTACGGATGCGACAGACCATTTCGCCTTCTCCATCCCAGCCTTGACCGTGGCGGCAGTTGCGCCGTCAGGCAGAGCGGGCGGATTCACCGTGTCGACAGAGATCTTCTGGCCGTCGATGGCGTAGAGACGGGCGAGGAACTCCTGCTTTTTGCCGGCAGGGGTCAGCTTTGCGTCCACGGGCCAGTATTCGACCGGGTTGAAAGCCTTGATTTCGTTTTCGCGGTCAACGATGAGGCGGAGCGCCACCGTCTGCACACGACCAGCGGACAGGCCGCGGCGCACCTTATCCCACAGCAGCGGCGAGATTTCGTAGCCCACCAGGCGGTCCAGGACGCGGCGCGTCTGCTGCGCCAGCATCAGGTTCTGGTCAACGTCACGGGCACGCTTGAAGGCGTCAGTAACGGCCGCCTTGGTGATTTCATTGAACGTAACGCGCTGAATCTTGCCAGAGCTCTTGATGGCGGGCTTGAGCTGCCATTGGAGATGGGCGGCGATGGCCTCGCCTTCGCGGTCAGGATCGGGCGCAAGATAGACGGCGTCAGCCTTGGAGGCGAGCTTCTTCAGGCGATCGACGAGCTTTTCCTTGCCGGGCGAGATGATGAGCTTCGGCTCAAAGGTGCGCTTCTTTAATTCGACGCCAATGTCGTTCTTCGGCAGGTCCATGATGTGGCCCAGCGAGGCCTCCACCGTGAAATCGTTGCCGAGATATTTGTTGATCGTCTTCGCCTTTGCCGGCGACTCCACGATCACGAGATTCTTTGCCATAACACTTCCTGAACTTCCTGGAGCGTTCTTCGCGCTCCCTTGCAAGGCCGACACCGCCCGCCCGGCAGCCCTGCCCTTATTTCAACGTCACTACTCAGTGTGAGAACCTAACACGGTTTTGGACGAACGTCACGCACAGCCAACCTTCCCTTCGACTCTTACGAACGGAAAAAGTCGCATGTTCCGTTATTCGGGAGGGGTTTTCCACAGGGCGTCGACGGCTAGAACGTCCTCACATAATTCTTGCCGGGGAGCTGGCGGACTCGACCTGCGAGTTCGAGTTCGAAGAGCGCCGTAAAGATCTCCGGCGACTGCAGCTTCCCTTCCAGACGTTCGATCAGGTCGTCCAACTGTACACTCTCGTCGGCTCGAAGCTGCTCGAAAACAACGCGTTCGACCGGCGGCAGCTCTCGCTCGTCGAATAAAGATGCTGTGACCGCTGCGCCGGATTCAGGCTTGCCCTCGCGCTTCTCCAGCTTCTCTTCCAAATGCAGACGCACCTGCGTGGGCAGGTCTTCCCAGACATCTTCCCAGGTGGCGGTAAGGCGCGCACCCTGCTTGATGAGGGTGTTCGGTGTCCATGATCCTTTGTTTGTTACATTTCCGGGAACCGCATAGACGTCTCGGTTCTGCTCCATGGCGCAGCGGGCGGTGATGCGGGTGCCGCTGTGCTCCGCCGCTTCGATGACGAGGACGCCGACGCTCATGCCGGACAGGATGCGGTTGCGGACGGGGAAATTCTGCGGAGCTGGGAAGGTGCCCAGCGGGTACTCCGACAGGATGCAGCCGCCGTACATCAGAATCTGTTCGGCGAGGCGCTTGTTCTCTTTGGGATAGATGACGTCAATGCCAGTGCCCCAGACGGCGACGGTTTTGCCACGGGCGTCCAGCGCGCCTTTGTGCGCTTCCGTGTCCACACCGCGAGCCATGCCGCTCAGGATGACCATGCCGCGTGCGGCAAGCTCGCGAGAGAGCATCTGGGCCATGCCCGCTCCGTAAACCGAAGGATGACGTGTGCCGACGACGGCAATGCCGGGTTCCGCGAGGATGCTGGCGTCCCCGCGATACCAGAGGACAGCGGGCGGGTCGTAGATTTCTCGGAGGCGGTCCGGGTACTCCGGACTGTCGTAAGTAAAGTAGTTAGCGTTTTGCTCTTCCAGTCGCTGAACTTCGTCCAGAGCGGCGGCTTTGGCTTTGCCCTCGAAGATGAAGCGCGCAGACGCTGCAGGCATCTGGAGGGCTTCGAGCTCCGTGAGCGACATGGAAAAGATTGCCGCAGGCGACGAAGCCAGGGACATCGCGCGGATGGTGCGCGTGGCCCCCATACCGGGCGTGAGCACAAGCGCAAGCCACGCCAGTCGATTCAGATCTTGCCCTGCGCCTTCCAAACGAGGCGCAGCCTCTCCCACTACAGTTGTCGCCAAAACCCAATGTCTCCGGTGCGATGGTTATACAACAGAGCCCTGTGGAGTCGAAATCGGGTTAAAGAATCTGTTGACAGGCGATAGTCGACTGTCTACCCTCAGTACAAATCCGAGGGTAGACAGTCGACTATGGCGAAAGAGACCACGCAACGATCGAGCCTGTTGCAGGGCACGCTGGACATGCTGATTCTGCGCACGCTGCTATATGGCGCGGCGCATGGCCACCAGATTGGCAAACACATTCAAGCCACCACGAATGACTTTTTGCAGATGCAGCATGGGTCGCTGTATCCGGCGCTGCACCGCATGGAGAAGAAGGGCTGGATCACGGCGAAGTGGGAGACGGCCCCAGATCGCAATCGTGACTTCAAGTACTACCGGCTGACTCCTGAGGGTAAGAAGCAGCTTGTGGTGGAAGAGTCGCAATGGAAGCAGATGGCTGAGGCTGTGGCTCGTGTGATGTGGCCTGCGGCGGAGGAGAACTGACATGAAGTGGCCCACGAGCAAGCAGAATGCCGATTTGGAGCGCGAGCTTCGCGCCGATCTCGAACTGGAAGAGGAAGAGCAGCGCGAGAGTGGACTGGATGCAGAAGCCGCGAAACATGCGGCATTGCGCGCCTTTGGCAATCCCCTTCTGATTCGTGAGCAGACTCGTTCAACGTGGGGTTGGGATTGGCTGGATTCGTTGTGGCGCAATGTTCGCTACGGCGTGCGCACACTGATGCGCGCTCCAGCATTTGCGCTGGTTGCGATTGCCGTGATGACACTGGGCATCAGCACGAATGTGGCAATGTTTACTGTGGTTCGCAATGTCCTACTGAAGCCGCTTCCGTTTCAAGAACCTGAGAGACTCATCCAGTTGTATGAGCAGTTAGGTAACGGTGCGCGCCCGTTCAGCTATGTGGCAGGCGGTATGTATGCGGCGTGGAAGAGCGATATGCCCAGCGTGGAGCAGATGGGCGTTTATGGCACAGACAGCAACAACCTTTCCGATGGTGGCGGACAATTGCCAGAGCGCATCAGGTCTGCCTACGGATCGTGGGACCTGTTTACCACGCTTGGTGTGCAACCAGAGTTAGGACGCTCATTCACAAAGGACGAAGATAAACACGATGCGCCTGGAACGGTAATGCTGACGCATAGTTTGTGGATGCGACGGTATGCCGGAGACCGCAACATTGTTGGCAAGATCATTCAATTGAACTCGCAACCTTACACCGTGGTGGGCGTGCTGCCAGCGTGGTTCATGTATCCCGATACTGAGACGCAGTTGTGGACTCCGATCTATCACGAGCAGGATCCGAAGGCGATGGAGAGCCCTCAGATCCATAACTATTTCGTGATTGCGCGTCTGAAGCCCGGCGCAACGTTAGCGCAGGCGTTAAGCGAAGTGGATACGGTGACGAAGCGCGTTCATCAGAACAGTTCGTCGCGCTTTGTAAGCAACAACGCAAATGCACGAAGCATGTTGGAAGGCGTGGTGCATGATGCGCGAACGCAACTCTATGTGCTGTTTGGTGCGACGGGATGCGTGCTGCTCATCGCATGTTTGAATGTGGCCAACCTGCTGGTGGCGCGATCTGCAGCGCGACGTAAAGAGATTTCAATTCGCGCTTCGTTGGGTGGAAGCCGATGGACGTTGCTTGGAGAACAAGTGACGGAGAGCGTGTTGCTTGCGCTGGCGGCAGGTGCAATTGGTATTCCGCTGGCGTGGGCAGAGGTGCGATGGCTGATGGTGGCAAGACCGGACATGGCACGCATCGACTCTGTGCAGATGGATGGGACGGTGGCGCTGTTCGCCGTGGGGATTGTGGTGTTGTGCGCTGTGCTGGCGGGAATTATTCCCAGCCTGACGTTACTGCGCGGGCCGCTGCTGGAGAATCTGCAGGAAGCGTCCCGCGGCAGTAGCAAAGGATTATCCGCGGCTCGTTTGCGTAAAGCATTGCTCGTGACGGAAGTGGCCGTGACGATGGTGTTACTGGTAAGCGCGGGGTTGCTGCTGAAGAGCTATCGGCAGATGCGCTCCACCGATATCGGCTGCACAACGAAAAACGTATTAACTATGCGAGTGGGCTTACCGGATGCGATCTACAAAACGGATCAGCAGATCACTGCGTTTTATTCGCAGTTGATTGAGCGCATCCGCGTGTTGCCCGGTGTGACCGCGGCAGGACTATCCACGGCTTTGCCGGGACAGGGTTACGGTGGCGACACGCCTTTCAGCATTCCAGAAAATCCATCGCTGGGACAGATGCAACATGTGGCAATGCAGCGCGGCGTGGACCCGGGATATTTCAAGTCGGTACAAATTCCGTTGAAGCAGGGCCGCTTTTTTGAAGATCGCGAGCGTTTGAAGAATGCACGCAGTGTGATTGTGAGTGAGTCGTTCGCACGACAGTTCTTTCCCAATGGAGATGCGCTAGGCAAACACATTCAGGCCATCAATTTTGGCGATTTTCCCGAGGGTGGATTTGAAGTTGTGGGCGTGGTTGGGAACACGCTTTGGCATCTGGATGAGCAGGAAGGCCCTACGATGTACTTCCCTCTTTACTATGGCGGATGGAACAACGTGACCATTGCCGTAAGAGCAGATCACAATGTGGAAAGCCTTGCGCTGCCTGTGCAGAAATTGATTGCACAAATGGATCCAGGTTTGCCGGTAGCCAACGTACTGACGATGGAACAATCGCTGGGCAAAGCAACGATGGATGCGAATGTTACGTCGATGCTGGTGCTGGCGTTTGCAGTGATTTCGCTGATACTCGCAGCCGTGGGTTTGTATGGCGTGCTGTCGTATCTGGTGACACAACGCACGGGCGAGATTGGCATCCGCATGGCACTGGGCGCGCAGCGGCAAGACGTGTTGCGACAGATGCTGCTGGATGGAATTCGGCCTGCCCTGCTGGGCGTGATTGTGGGACTGGGTGCGAGCGCAGCGTGTGTGCAGTGGATTCGGTCCATGCTGTATGGCACAAAGCCGCTTGACCCTACCGTGTTTGCTTCCGTCACAGGATTGCTATTGGCTGTGGCTGCATTTGCATGTTTCCTGCCTGCATGGCACGCAGCGCGGTTGAATCCAATGGAGGCTTTGCGCAACGAATAAGGAATTTCCGATATGCT
The DNA here is from genome assembly GCF_036877645.1 of Terriglobus sp. ADX1. Classification (NCBI taxonomy): domain Bacteria; kingdom Pseudomonadati; phylum Acidobacteriota; class Terriglobia; order Terriglobales; family Acidobacteriaceae; genus Terriglobus; species Terriglobus sp. ADX1. Next base: position 48,300 of record NZ_JAEDXV010000013.1, on the reverse strand, counting down.
TCGCTGTGCTGGAGGAATGGACAACATGGCGGAGTATCAAAGCCCGGATGACATGCGTTATGCGAAGAAGCTGATTGCCGGAGCACCGGCAGAGGCTGATGCTTTCTTCAAACTGAAGGCAGTTACAGAACGCGGCGATGGAGTGATCCCGGCAAAGTATCGCGAATTGATCGCCCTCGCAGTGGCGCTCACAACGCAGTGTTCCTACTGCCTGGATTCACACACACGCAATGCCGCAAAGGCTGGCGCGACACGTGAAGAGATTGCAGAGACAGTCTTTATGGCGGCAGCGCTACGCGCAGGCGGAGCAGTGGGACACGGCCTGCTGACGATGAAGTTGTTCGAGGATGCAGTAGGAAAGCTGGAGCAGGATCCAGCAGCACTGGACCGTGCTCCGTGGGAATAGACTAGATTTTTCCTGCATCGCGCAACGCGTGAATCTCTTCATCCGTGAAGACGCGCGAGCGTGTGTGGAACTGAAGGCCACCGGGACCTTCAAGTGAGAACGCCGCGCCAAAGCCTGGCACCACGTCGATGATGATCTGCGTGTGTTTCCAGTATTCAAACTGCTGCGGCGAGATGAAGAACTCTGCGCCACCGATCTCGCCGACCTTCTTGTCGCGCGAGCCAATGCGGAACTCGCCGACAGGAAAGCACATGGGCGCGCTACCTTCACAGCAGCCGCCGGACTGATAAAACATGATGGGGCCATGCTGGCCCTGAAGCTCTTCGATGAGCTTCAGGGCTTCAGCCGTGGCCGTTACCTGTTCCGGCACCGTGGCAGTGGCCATTAGAACAATCCCAATGCCTTGGTGCTGTAGCTGATGAGTTGATTCTTCGTCTGCTGATAGTGGTTCAACATCATCAGATGGTTCTCGCGCCCGATGCCGCTTTGCTTGTAACCGCCGAAGGCTGCGTGCGCGGGATACATGTGATAGCAGTTGGTCCACACGCGACCTGCTTCAATGTTGCGACCGAAGCGATACGCACGATTGATGTCGCGCGTCCACACGCCTGCACCCAGGCCGTAGAGCGTGTCGTTCGCAATCTCAAGAGCTTCGTCGTCGTTCTTGAAGGTGGTCACCGAGAGCACCGGTCCGAAGATTTCTTCCTGGAAGATGCGCATCTTGTTGTTGCCTTTAAAGACCGTGGGCTGGATGTAATAACCACCCGCCAGGTCGCCTTCCAGCTTGGCTGCATTGCCACCGATGAGAAGCTCCGCACCTTCCTTGCGACCGAGATCGAGATAGGACAAGATCTTTTCAAACTGCTGCTTCGATGCCTGCGCACCCACCTGCGTGGAAGAATCAAACGGGTTGTCCTGCTTGATCGCCGCAATGCGCTTCAGCGCACGCTCCATGAACTTGTCATAGATCTTCTCGTGGATGAGTGCACGCGAGGGGCAGGTGCAAACTTCGCCCTGATTGAAGGCGAACAACACCATGCCTTCAATCGCCTTGTCGATGTAATCCTCATCGGCATCCATCACATCTTCAAAGAAGATGTTGGGCGATTTGCCGCCGAGTTCGAGCGTGAGCGGAATGATGTTTTCCGATGCGTACTGCATGATCATGCGGCCAGTAACCGTTGATCCGGTGAACGCAACTTTGTTGATGCGTGGGTTGGTGGCAAGTTCCTTGCCCACTTCGCGACCGAAGCCGTTCACCACGTTGAGCACGCCAGCGGGCAGGATGTCGCCAATGAGTTCCATCAAGATGAGGATGGAAACAGGCGTCTGTTCTGCGGGTTTCAGCACAACGCAGTTACCCGCAGCGAGCGCCGGAGCCAGCTTCCATGCGGCCATGAGCAGCGGGAAATTCCACGGGATGATCTGGCCAACGACACCGAGCGGTTCGTGGAAGTGGTACGCGACGGTATCGTGATCGATTTCAGAGATGCCGCCCTGCTGCGCGCGAATGGCTCCTGCGAAATAACGGAAGTGATCTGCGCTAAGCGGCACGTCCGCTGCAGTGGTTTCGCGGATGGGCTTACCGTTGTCCCACGTTTCTGCCGCGGCAAGAAGGTCAGCATTTTCTTCAATGACCTGCGCGATGCGGATGAGCAAATTCGAGCGTTCTGTTACAGATGTTCTGCCCCATGCAGCCTTCGCCTTGTGTGCAGCGTCGAGTGCCTTCTCTACGTCCTTCGCGCCGGAACGCGGCACTTCGCATAGAACTTTGCCGGTGACCGGCGTGATGTTTTCAAAGTATTGCCCCTCAACGGGTTCCACCCATGCGCCGCCGATGTAGTTGCCGTAGCGCTTGCGGAACGGGACGGGGGTTGCACCGGAATGCGTGGGGTCCAAGGTGACTTCTGCTGTTGCCATGTGCTGCTCCTTCAGAAGAGACGCTTCAGGCGTCTTTTTGATGGTCTACATCCTGCTCCTTTCTATCGACATTTGCCAAGCCCGATAGTGCTTGCGCTTAATAGTCGGATTCCGATATAGTCGGGAACCGATCATGGCACACGCTGAAAACGAAACCGTAACTCCTTTACCTGCCGCCACACTCTACGTGCTGCTTGCGCTGGCGTCTGAGGATCGGCACGGCTACGGAATCATCCAGGAGGTCAGCCGACTTTCCTCCGCCACCTATCGCGTGGGTTCCGGAACGCTTTATGACAATTTGAAAAAACTGCTGCACCTGGAGTGGGTGGAGGATTACGAAGAACAGGAATCCGGCAGCGGTGAAACGCGCCGGATGTATCGCATCACAGACGAAGGCCGTCGGATTCTGGCGGCAGATGTCAGCCGCATGAAGCGCATTGTGCGCGTAGCGAATCGCATGTTGGCTGACGAAGGCGGTAAGGCATGACATGGCTTCACTGCGCACGCCGGATATATCAGTTGCTGCTTGCACTGCATCCTGCCGCGTTTCGCGAACGTTTTGCGCAGGAGATGCTGTGGGTGTTTGACCAAACCGTTGCAGACACCGGAGTGTGCCGTGCACTGGCTGACGGCATACTGTCCGCGACGAAGCAGTGGGCTGCAAACGATATGACTCCGAGTGTGGCCGACGGTATGTTCGGAAGACTGCCCACGCAGTCTGTGAGTCCACAGTTTCTTGCGCAGGCCGTGGTGTTGGCTGCGCTCGTTGCGTTGGGGTTCTTTAAGTTACTGACGCAGTCTGTACCGTTGCCGCAGACGCCAAAACACTTTGAAGTACGACGCGCGTCATGGGGTTTGTGCGATGCGAGAAAGCGGCATCCACAGCGTGTTGCCATTCCCTGCGAATGATTTTAATAAGTGATTGAGACGAGGTATTGCATGATGCTTCCGAAACTGTTTCTGCTCAGCTTTGTCTTTATGGCGCAAGAAACACCTGTGCCACTGCTGCATCCTGTTTCGCCGATGCCAAGTTTTTCCGTGGTGAGTGTCCGCCCCAGTAAGCCAGACGATGAAAGCACGCACAGCGCCACAAACTCAGATAGCTATCATGCGGAACGCACCACGATGAAAGATGTGCTGGCATATGCGTTTGGCATGGGTTACGACCAGGAACTGGACGGTGGGCCTCCGTGGATGCGCAATGAACGATTCGACATTAACGGCAAGCTGGACGCAGAAGAAGCCGTCGCCATCAAGACGATGAGTCGCGATGACCGCGAAGAAAAGATGCGGCTGATGGTGCAGTCATTACTCAAGGATCGCTTTCACCTGACCTATCACTTTGAAGCACGGGAGATACCTGTCTATCGATTGCAGATTGCGAAGAGCGGATTTAAATGCCCACGCGATACGACTTCGCTACCAGCAATTCCTGATCCTTCAAAGCCACGTTTTCGCTGGTCTGCGGCGCCCGCTCCTCCACCGCCTCCGCCGGGATGGCATGAGCCTTCCCCCACTGAGCGCAAGAGGATGATGGCATCGCTGCACATGCATACGAAGGGCTGGCCATGGTGGTTGATTGCAACTTCGTTGAGTCATCAACCAGAGTTGTCAGGCAAGCCGGTCATCGACGATACCGGCCTGGAAGGGCCGTATGAGTGCGACCTGCAATGGTCACAGGAGGGTTCAGAAGGTACGAACCAATACTTCTTTCAAGCGATACAGGATCAGCTTGGGTTGAAGTTACAACCATCGCGCGGGTCGGTTGAAGTGCTGGTGGTGGATAGCATCGTTCATCCTTCGGAAAACTAAACGCATAACCTAATGCGCTGTGTATTCCTTCGGTGATGCGTTCAGAATTCGTTTGAACACAGTCGTAAAAGCAGCAGGATTTTCATAGCCCAAATCCAATGCGGTGTTGGTGACGGATGTGCCTGCAGTCAGCATTGGCAGTGATGCAAGGACGCATGCCTGCTGTCGCCACGCAACGAAGCTGAGGCCTGTTTCGCGCCGGAAAAGACGAGTAAAAGTACGACGACTCAGATGCAGCAACGCGGTCCAATCGTCGATGTTCTCTTTTGCTGTGGGATGTTGCAGAAATCGACGACATAACCGCGCAAGGTTCTTTTCCGTTGGCAACGGAAGAGAGAGCGGCAGTTCTGGTAGTGTTCCAATTTCGTATTGAATCAACTGCATCAATGCACCGGAACGGCCTTCGAGGTTGTAACGAACAGGGAGCGTTACAGCCTCGTCCATAAGACTGCGCATTAATGGTGAAACATCCACCACCTGGCAGTGGTTGGGCATGGGCATCAGCGTGTCCGGTTCAAAATAAAGACTCTGCATCTTCACCTCGCCTAAAGCGCGAAGTTCGTGGCGCACACCTGCGGGAATCCATAAGGCACGGCGTGCAGGAACAGCCCATGTCCCCTGCGATGTGGATGCAATCACCATGCCGGAGAGTGGACAGAACAACTGACTGCGGCGGTGACGATGTGGGCGAACACGATGCGATGCAGGATAAGTTCCGCCCAAAGCGAACACAGGCCGCGTGCGATCGGTGAAATATTTATCGATATCTGAGCTGAAACGGTGGCCCATTCGCATAGAAATTTGTCCCGGCTCTGGTGGTGGGCCGCTTAGTCAACATTGTATTGTCCAGACATAAGCTTCCGAGAAAGCAGGTGATGCTATGAGCCAAAACTCAGAGGAATCCACCACTGCGTATCGCGTGTTAGGCGCAGCAAGCCTGTGCCACATGCTGAACGACATGCTGCAATCGCTTTTTGTTGCGGCGTATCCGCTGTTCAAAGGAAATTTCAATCTTTCTTTCGGACAGATTGGCACGTTGACGCTGGTGTTTCAGATCACCGCTTCGCTATTGCAGCCTTTTGTCGGTTTCTACACGGACCGCAAGCCGAAGCCCTATTCCCTTCCCTTCGGCATGACCATCTCCATGAGTGGTCTTCTGGTACTGGCGTTTGCGCAGAACTATGCCATGTTGCTGGTGGGCGGTGCGCTGCTGGGTATTGGTTCTTCTATCTTTCATCCGGAATCGTCGCGATTGGCGCGCCTGGCATCCGGTGGTGCGCATGGCATGGCGCAATCAGTGTTTCAAGTGGGCGGTAACTTCGGATCGTCGCTTGGGCCGTTGCTGATTGCTTTCGTCGTGTTGCCGCGCGGACAGAAGAGCATGGCATGGTTCACGCTGGCGGCGCTGTTCGGCATCATTCTGCTCACAGGATTAGGGCACTGGTACAAGCTGCATGGACGTGCGATTCAGAAGAAGCACGCTGTGGCCACCACACTAACGCTGAGCCGCAAAAAAGTAGGCGGCGCGCTTGCCGTGCTTGTCGTGCTGACACTGTCGAAGTACTTCTATTTGGCCAGCATTACTAGCTACTACGTGTTCTACCTGATGCAGCATTTCCACCTTCCGCAGAAGGATGCACAGTTCTATCTGTTCTTATTCCTTGCTGCGGTTGCTGCAGGCACAGTGGTTGGTGGACCGGTGGGTGATCGCATTGGGCGCAAGAAGGTCATCTGGATTTCCATTCTGGGTGTACTGCCGATGACTCTGCTATTGCCCTACGTCACACTACCGGTCACCGTCGTTCTCAGTATTTTCATTGGATTGATCTTGGCTTCTGCGTTCTCCGCCATCCTGGTTTACGCGCAGGAGTTGATGCCTGGCCGTGTAGGCATGGTCTCAGGATTGTTCTTTGGTCTGGCGTTCGGATTGGGTGGATTGGGCGCAGCGCTATTGGGTAAGTTGGCCGATCACACGAGTATCGACTACGTATATAAAGTGTGTTCGTTCCTGCCAGCCCTTGGGTTGCTGACCACCTTCTTGCCGGATACCAGCAAGAAGCATGATGCAGGATCGGCAGAAGCAATTGCGCTGATGACCACCGAAGAACAGTCCGCATGAAGATTCGTTGCGTATCCTGGAACGCCCTTTTTATGTCAGGGAGTAACAAATCCCAACGAATGCAGGAACACTACGATCTGCGCATTGGTTTCAGAGAGATAAGGTTCCTTGCGGTAGAACGTGTGCACCTGACCGGGATAGATGTGCAACTCACAACGCGCACCTGCGGCGTTTAACTTCTGCGCGTACTCGCGCAATAGATCCGCATGAATGACTTCATCGTTGTTACCACTTAGGATCAGCGTTGGCGGAACATCCTTATTGATATAACTCATGGGCGAGAGCTTCTGATCGTTGTGAAACATGGCGTTGGAATAGTGAATATCCAGCGCGGGGTTTAGCAACACCAGTGCGTCCGGTCGTGCAGAGATGCGAAGGTCATCATGCGGGTCGTCCCAGCCCGGGCCAACTGCCGCGTAGGCTGCGTTGTATCCGCCTGCAGAGCTTCCACCTGCCGCGATCTTATGCGAATCAAGATGAAGCTCAGCAGCATGTGCACGAAGCCAACGCATCGCGCTCTTTGTATCTTCCACGCAGATGCGAGGCTCTTCATGCGGGTTCTGTGGCAGCAAACGGTATTGCAACAGAACGGCCACAGCACCGTGCTTCGCGATGACCTTTGCCTGTTCGTTATGCACACCGGCGGCACCGTTCACCCAGCCTCCGCCGTGCACCAGTAAAACAGCGGGACGCTTCGCAGCGTAGTCCTGCGCGCCCATATCCTTTGGCTCAACAATCCACATGCCAAGGTCACGACCATCGACAGTTTTATACGTAACGCGATGGCCAATGGGCGGATCCCATGTCTGCGCGGAGGCAAACGAAAATATCGCAGAAAATAAAACGAGAGTGCACCAGCGGATCAATGGTCTTCTCCAAACGAGCGTGAAACTCAACCTGTCGAAATCATTCGACTGACGTTTATGAAAATGCTCAGTCAAGTCACGCTATCGGTGTTTTACACGACTAATGGTCTGGAGTTGGAAACGCTCTCGTTGGCAGTGGCACAGGACGTCCATCAGAATCGACCTCGTTCGATTCGACATAGAAGTGCGTCAATTCAGCCGTTCCAAAGCTTGTGGTGATAGCTGCATCCACAGCGTCCTTGCCGAAAGCAATCGGGATGCGTCCCAGCCGAGGTGTGTGGTGCCGGGCATCCATGTCCCACCAACGGCCATTGAGCCAGACCTGATACCACGCCGAAAAATCTCCAGCTCCCGCGTACGGCACGCGAATGTCTCCCAGATAACCAGAAACATAGCGAGCCGGAATGTTTAGCGCGCGAGTAAGCGTGATCGCCAGATGTTGGAAATCGCGACAGACTCCAACGCGCTCCGTGAACACGTCCATCGCTGTTTTGGTCGATCGCGCGGCTTTGTAGTTGAAAGTGACTTTGTCATGTACCCAGTCGCGAATTGCGGCTGCACGCTCCCAACCGGGCGTGGTGCTACCAAAAAGTTCCGCGGCAATGGCGCCGAATTCGTCGACCTGACAATAGCGGCTTGCAAGGAGAAACTGTAGCGCTTCGTCTGGAAGGTCTTCGACGGGAGTCTGTACAAGTCCCTCACCCTGCGGATCAGGCGTGTCAGAGACTTCCATTACATTGGATCCAGAAAGACGGACCACTCCTGCTGGGGCCACAAAACGTGAACAGCGATTTCCGAAGCTGTCGATGTACTGCGATACATGCAATAGGGTTGGCTCTATCCGTTCATCCGCTGCGACAATATGTTCGATCTTTAGGGTGTCAGCAGAGAAAAGGTTGCTCTCCACGCAAGGGTGGACATGTAATACGGCAATAATTGGGGTTTGGTTCGGAATATGAAACTGAATCTCAAACTCGGACTTGATCTTCATGAATTTCCTGGGGAGAGGCCATCACCATCGACTCTCAAGAGATTTCAATCGCGCACCTGCCGCAGTGGTTTGATGCCAGGGGAAACGATCCCGGTTTCCCTTTGAGCAGGATCGCGCTCCGTGAGCGAAAAGACCACTAGCTCACTGCTATTCGTGAATGAGCGGGCACGCGCACTCGAAGAGCAGGAGGTGATTGAAGCAACTTCACTTCGTTTCGCTCAGGATGATGGGCTTGCTTGGGCGATCTCCGAGAAATACAAAAAGGGACGCTTGCGCGTCCCTTTTTCCTGTTTTGTGAGCGTAGAAATTACTTTGTCAGCGGTTCCGTCCAGGGTTTTACTTCGCGCGCCCAGATGTTGCGGAAGCTGATGGGTTCGCTCTTGTCGCCGTGCGCCTGCAGCTTGATGGGTGCCGTGTCGTACGCCTTGTAAACAGGCTGACCGACGTAGAAGGTTTCGCCCTTCAGTTCAAAATGGTTCTCCACCAGTACGCCATTCAGGAAGACCGTGACGTAGGCCGGAGTCTTCAGGCTCCCGTCGCTGTTGAAGCGCGGAGCAGTCCAGACAACGTCATAGCTGGACCATTCGCCGGGCTTGCGAGCGGCGTTAGCCAGCGGAACAGCCTGCTTGTACACGCTGCCGAGCATGCCGTTGGTGTAGGTGGGGTTGTTGTAGCTGTCCATGATCTGGACTTCGTAGCCGGAGTCGCCCTTGCCAGTGGAAGCCAGGAAGAGTCCGCTGTTGCCGCGGCCCTGGCCTTCGCCGGTAATGCTGGCCGGAATCTTCCATTCCAGGTGGAGCTGGTAGTCCTTGAACTTGTGCTTCGTTTCGATGTTGCCCACGCCGCCCTTCTTCACGGTCATGACGCCGTCATGTACTTCCCAGTCAGCGGGAGTGGTGCTGTCCTTGGCGGCAACCCACTGCGAGGTGTCCTTGCCGTCGAAAAGCACGATGGCGTCCGAAGGCGGCTGGCCAACGGTAGCTGCCGGGGTCACAACGGGCGGAACCGGGTGGTAAAACTCGGTATCTTCGTGGGACGGCTTGGGAGCAGCCGTCTGGGCCGTGGCGCTGACAGCCAGAAGAGACGAGGCAGCAAGGAGACTCAGAGCGAAAAAGCGTGCGGGCATCATGGTGCAGCGAAGAATACCGCATATCGAGGGCCAGAGACAGCCGCCCGGACAAAAATGGCGTCCTTACAGCTTTCCAAGGCTGTAACCATAAATATGTTGGCGGCAGTTCTGCTGCCAGGGCGGGAGATCGTTCGTCTTAATAGGAAGAAAATATTCGGATCGGCGGGTGCTTCCGAATGTTTCTCCGACTCTGATTTACACTGAACCGTAGACATTTCCGGGCCTTTTCCGTCCCAGGTACAGACCGCAGCGCCACTACGCATCAGGCACTGCGGGGAGGTTTTCTTTGCGTCGTCGTTTCCTCTCGTTGTTCATCCTGTTGTTCTTCGCTTTGCCCGTCGGTATTTCCCTGTCCGGCTGCGCCAAGGGAACCAGCTCCGCCTTTTGCAGCGGTACTATTGGACCTCGGGTGGGCGACCCGCAGACCATTACCCTGAATCCGACCGTCGGCGGCCTCAGCATGAGCTACGGTCAGACGCAGAACGTGACCACGCCCACCGCCGTGGACTGCAAGAACAATACGGTGACGGTTTCGAAGTACACCTACTCCACGGTGGACCCGAACAACGCCTCCAACGTCCCGGTGGCGGACGTAAACCCAACCACTGGCCAGCTTTGCGCTGGAACGTGGAACCGCAATAACCCCGGTGGTGTGGCGGACTATACCTACTGCACCTCCAGCGGCAAGTCCGGCGTGGCGGAACTGACCGCGGCCGGCGGCGGCGCCAACAGCAATAAGGTGCTGGTCTATGTTCATCCACTGATCACGGCCATTACGTTGGGTACGGCGTCGACCGACTGCGTAAACGATCCAGCGACGAACTGCCCCCAATACACAGCTTCTTCTGTGACGACGGCTGCCCCGTACGTGCCGAACACCTGCATCTCCTTCGGCCAGAGCGCTCAGTTGGTTACCCGCTTTTATGCGGGATCGCAGAACATCACCTACACCGCAGGCCACGCAACGTTCACCGCGCAGACCAGCGGCCTGCTGACGTTTGAAGACACCAGCGGTGTGGCAACGGCGATCGCCCCCGGAACGACGATTGTGACCGCGAACATCGCGCAATCCACGTCGACTGCCGGTCTGATGTCTGTCTGCCCGCCCAAGACCATCACCATCAGCACAGCGAATGCCACCAACGGCAACGTCGTCATCAACCCGAACACCACGGAGCCCCTGACGGCCGTTGTGAAGGACGTAAACGGCGTTACGCTGACGGGCCTGACTTTGACCGTCACTTCGACCAACCCCGTTGCTGTTCCAGCATCGTCTTCGTCGATTGCACCGGTCTTCCCGGGCGTTGCGGCTGTTAACGCATTCTGCCTGCCGCCAAGCTGCAACCCTGCTCCCTATGGCAACGTAGGCCTGCTGGGAACCGGCAAGCCTGTGGCCTCCAACACCATCACGTCCACCACGCCGGGCAGCAACAGCACTCGCCTGTGGGTGGGCAGCACTGACTCGCAGTACCTGGTGCCGATCGATCTGACCACCAGCGTCATTCCCTCGCCCATCAAGCTGCCGTACACGCCGACCTCAATGATCATGGCCCAGAACGGCCAAACGATCTTCATGGGATCGAGCGAAGCGCTAATGACATTCGGAACTTCGAACAACACGCTCCTGGCATCCTACCCTTCCATTCAGGGTTCGCTGTTGACGGTTTCGCCTGACAGCGCGACCGCCGTGATCTCCGATAGCAGCCGCAAGGTGATCACCGTATTCAACACGACAACGCCTGCGATTGTTACCACGTACAACGGTGTGGCAACACGTGCGGCTTACACACCCGATGGCTCCACGCTGTACGTGCTGACCACGGACAACCACCTGCTGGTGTACTCCACGTTCACCAGCTGGCAGGACTATGATCTGTCCGCAAGCGGTGCTACGGATGTGGCAGTTGCCATCCCCTCCGTGGGTGCGTTCGTCACTGGCAATACGGCAGTCAATGCGCGCTCGTACTGCGCCAACAGCACCGGAACCTCAACCATCTTCTATCCGCAGGCAGGAAACCTGACCCTGTCCGCGGCAGTGAATGATCGCGCGGTGACCACCAATGATGGCAAGCACCTGCTGGATGTTCGTCTAGCCACCTCTGGCGGCACGCCTGTCGTAAACGACATCACCTTCCCGACTTCTACGGCGAATGATGGTGCCAATGGAACGCGTACCTTCACCGGTGTGCTTCCCACGGGCGACTGCCCCGAAGCCGGAGTTCCGCCAGTCTTTGGCCTGGCCGCGAACACCTCGGCATCGACCAATGTGAATACAACATCTGTCACTGGAATCTATCCCACGACAGATTCGACGCAGGCATTCGCCACCTACCTTCCGGTAAGCGGAGCTGCCTCCACCGGCACCACACTGCCGGTGTACACCCCCGGCACAGGCGCCGTTACCTCCGTCACGCTGGCGAGCGGAGCGACTGCACCGGTAACGGGCGTGTTCTCCTCTGACAACAAGTACTTCTTCGCAGGCACGTCCGGCGACAACCAGGTGCATCAGATCACGCGTTCCACGCTGACCGATACCACCCAGTTGAATCCGAAGCTGCCCAGCCTGACGACGACCGGTGGTACGGCGGTTCCGAACCTGCTGGTACAGTACCCGCGTTCGGTGACCAACAACTAACCGGAACGATAGACAAATAGAAAGGCCGCCATCGCTGGCGGCCTTTCTATTTATGTTTGCATCAGGAGCGCTTGCCCCGAGTTCGGTACGTTAGGAGTAGCGCTTCTCCATCACCGAACGAGAGACCGCATCCAGCACACCATTCAGGAACGTGATGCTCTCCGGAGCAGCGTATTTGCGGCCAATTTCCAACGCTTCGTTGATGATGATGGGGTGCGGCGTTCCGTTAAACGCGATCATCTCCGCGATTGCCGTCCGCAACAGGTTACGATCCACAACGGCCATGCGATGCACGCGCCAGTTCTGCGAATGTTTATCAATCAGGTCGTCGATCTCATCGCTGCGTTCCATCGCGACGCGAAACAAATCTTCTGCAAAGCTCTGCGTCTCCAGATCGACGGTAGGGTTCCCTTCGTCGTCCTGACGGCTCTTCCAGAACACGCGACGCACTTCCGCAGCGGTCTGCTTGCCCAGGTCCGATTGATACAGCATCTGCATGGCAAGTTCGCGAGCTTTTCTACGTTGTCCCATTACTTTTGAAATCCTTCCGAGGCATGGTCAACGTCGACCTGTGCCAGCTTTCCAGCGGTGACGCCGCTGCCTTCGTGTTCTCCGGCAGCCGCATGACCAATCTTGCGAGCGATGCTGATCATCTCGATGGCCGCGACCGCCGCTTCAAATCCCTTGTTGCCTGCTTTAATGCCAGCGCGGTTCAGCGCCTGTTCCAACGTCTCGCAGGTGAGCACGCCAAACGCATGCGGCACTCCAGTGTCCTGTTGCGATTGGCCAATGCCACGCGCGGCTTCGTTGTAAATCGCTTCGTAGTGCGCCGTTTCCCCACGCAGCAGGCAGCCAAGCGTGATGATGGCGTCGAACTTGCGCTTGCCGCTATCGTCACGAAGATCCGCCAACATGCGTGCGGCAGAGGGAATCTCCCATGCGCCGGGAACGCGGACAATCTGCACATCCTCAAGCTTGCCACCGCTGCGTGTAATCGCATCCAGCGAGCCTTGCAAAAGACGGTCGGTGATGACGGCATTCCAACGCGCAACGACGATGCCAAACTTCATGCCTGCGGCGGACAAATCGCCTTCGATGGCAATGGGACGTCCGGCGAGAACGTCTTCGCGCTCCCAGAAACCAAAGACCAGGTCATCGCCAAGATGAACCGTGAACAGGCGCGATTTCCAATGTGTTTCTGAAATGCCGGAGAGACGTCCGCTGATTTCTTCTGTGCGCAACTCCGCGCTGAGCCAGCGCTTTACGATGCCGTGCACAATGTCCAGCTGCGTGCACTCAATCAGCAGCTCTGGCACTGCGGGCAGGCGGCCAGTGACGAATTCCGCATTGCCGAGAGGCGCAAGGAAGCTGACGCCGCGGCCTGTGCCGTCGTCCCACCCCTTGCCCGGTTCGAAGCCAAGCTCCGAAAACAGCGCGCTCAGCCGTTCCCACGCCGCCGGTGACCCCACCGGCTTCACTACGGTCAAACCCTTGATCATTCTTTGATTGTAGAAGAGCGGTAGCATCTATTCATGGCACGTACGGAATCGAATAGCGAACTTCCCCTCGGCGCGGCTTGTCCGGCGTTTGAACTGGAATGCGTTCTCTGCAACAAAGCGCTGGGACGCGACGACATCTACGCCGGACCGGACGATCCGTACGGTCGAAAAGGCCTTCTGGTGGCGTTTATTTCGGTCCATTGCCCGTTCGTAAAGCACATGGAAGAGGCCTTCACCGCCCTGGCAAAGAAATACGCCGGCGAGATTGCCACAGTCTGCATCTGCTCAAACGACGAGATTGCCTTCCCTGAGGACGGCCCTACAGGCATGCGCGAACAAGGAAAGCGGCTGGGTTGGGACAAGGGCGAAGGCTGCACCATCCCCTACCTGCACGACGGCTCACAGGAAACAGCCCGAGAATTCCACGCGGCCTGCACGCCGGACCTCTATCTCTTCGATCAGGATCGGAAACTGGTTTACCACGCACAGTTTGACCGCACACGACCCTACCGCGAGAGCGATGCAAAGGCCGGTGTGGAGCGGCATCCACAGATTCATCAGCCAGCTCACGGGTCGGATCTGGAACTAGCGATCAAAAATCTGATCTCTGGAAACCCTCCGCTGGAACACCAGGTGCCGAGCCTGGGTTGCAACATTAAGTGGAAGTAGGATCGTCAGCCGAAATCAAGAACGCTGGGTGCCCCACGTCTCGATTCTGAGACGTGGGATTCACTCGCCGCATAACGTTTAAGAGAGAAGGCCACCGCGCTTACGTGCCGTCCAGGGAGATTCAATCTGAACAGGTCCCTCCTCTCCGGTCTGCCAATGACGATAACTGGACCACTTCCAATCCTGCGGTTCCAACACAAGACCTCTTGCTATCGGATTGCGGTGGAGATAATCAATTTTCTCCAGTAGCTTGTTTTCCTGGAAGATATTGAAGTCGTAATAACGGCTTAGCCAGAACGGCTTTTCCGATCGACGCCGAACTACCGAAAGCTTCAATGCCTGAATTGCAGTGGAAAGCTTCTTATGGTCTGTCTCACTGATGACCAGATGAACATGTTCCGGCATCACCACATAAGCCTTCACGAAAAATCCATAGCGAAGACGCATCCGCTCCAACGCATCTTCAAATAAGTCTTTCGCTGCCGGAGTTCCAAGGTACGGGCGACGCTGGTCACATGAAAAGTTGACTGCATGAAGATGACCGGACTGCTGATAGCGCACCAGGCCTGTGGGCATAGTCGCGATTCTACAAGGAATCCCACGTCTCAAAAGCGAGACGTGGGGCACCCTGTGGGCATGATGCGCAGGTTTACGGGTTGCTGGGCGTCTGCGGCGTTCCAGCCGAAGGGACAAGCGGAGCAAGCAGGAACTGCTTGCCGATCACCGTGCCGTTACCAAGCACACGGTTATAGCCCTTTGCCGTGGTGGAATACAGGCCGTTGAAGCCGGGGATACCCTGACGATAGACCTTCGCCAGGCCAAGGCTCTGCAATGCGGACAACGCGTAAATGTAGTAATTCTCATTGCCAATACGCTTGCCGAAACGCTGCACTGCAAGCGCTGTGAGTCCCGCGAAGTCCGGTGCCGAAGCGCTGGTGCCAATGACGGAATAGTTATAGCCGCCAATGGTCACAATGTCCGAACTATCATCCGCATTGCATGTGATCGCGCCCAAGGGGCACCCGCCCATGTGAAGCGAAACATCCGGCACGGTGCGGAACTTCGCATTGCCCGTGTTGACCAGTGCCTGGAAGAGCGGCTTGCGGAAGTAAACACTGTCGCCACCACCGGAACCCCAATACTGGCCCGTAGACGAAGTGCCGTAGAAGATGTCGCCTTCTAACGGGTCAGCATAGGCCTGCTCACGCACGTAGACGGAGTTCAGGTCTGTGGACGAAGTCTGCGTCGTCACCAGGTTTGTTCCGCCTACACCTACCACGTGCGGGCTGGAGGCTGGGAAGCTGACCGCGGCGAGCGCTGGTCCGCAATCCGGGACACCGTCAAAGCAGGCAGGTGGGAAGGCCGTCAGAGCACCCGCATCACCAGAGCTGGCAATGAACGTGATGCCCTGCGCAGTTCCCTGCGCGATCAGATCATTCTCTTCCTTTAGCAGATAGCTGAAGTCCGTGCCGTCGTTGTATTCCGCCTTGTAGAAGACCTCAGGCGAGCCAAAGGACATGCTGACCACGTCCGCCTTGTTGTCATTCACAATCTGCGACAGGCCAGCGAGGATGCTGTCATCCGACAAGTCCGGCATGTTGTAAAGAATCAGCTTTGCCTGCGGTGCCATGCCGCCAGCCTGCTGTAGATCAAGGTGGGTTTCCGTCGACCCCTGCGAGTCGTAGGGCGCACCGCCGTTGATCTGCACCGTGGAGATGTTTGGTGTGGCCAGCTTCTCATGCGTGAAGTAGGCATTCACGTCCGTCGGGTTGTAGTCACCGGTCATCAGAATGCCAATGGTTACGCCCTTGCCCGTGTATGCCGTATACGACGGCCAGTTATACGCCTGCTTCAGATCGGTGAACCAGTAAGGTCCAGCCGTGCTGTAACGATTCTGCGGATTCGCTGCGGGGGCAATGTGTACAAAAGAACGCGCACGCACAAAGCCGGAGAGGCCGGAAACGATAGCGCCGCTCTGCGAGAGCGCGCCGTTAAGTGTCGGAGCCTGCGTCGCCATCACGGTCTTCTTGCCATTGTGGAACGCTCCATCGTGCAGCGTGGTCTGCAACGCCGCTTCTACAGAGGACGCCTTACCACTCACATGCAGGCGCTGCGGCCCGGCAATGGTCACATCCAGCCCCTGCGCCGCTAGTTGGGCCAGAACCGCCTGCAGCAGTGAGGTGGAAGGCATGTACTTCGCCTTGAACTGTTCCGGTGTCAACCACTTCTGATAGCGCGAGGAAGTGGAGTCCTGCAACGCGGCGATGTCGTTATCGAGCGCATCGCGATTCTGCAGCGGCAGATAGATATTGAATCCCACCTGCTCTGAGGAAGGTGCGCGGCCTTTGTCCACAGCCTTTTCCGCAGCAAATGCGCTGGTAACAGTGAGTGCAATAGAAGCAGCGGCAAGATATCGGCAAGTTTTTACGTTCACGTACAGTTCCTCCGGGGAGACAACACAAGAGAGCGGCACGCAGCCAGAGCAGTCTCCGCTCCGTGATACGTACCGTGGATATAGGTGCCTGAGAGCGTCGCATGCGGCATATGGCGGCGCAATGCACAAGAGGCTTAAGCCCCATTCCTGCAAGAAAAAAGAGGCGCAGCATTGTGGCTGCGCCTCTTCGCGGATAAATCGATTAGCTCTTCAGCTTCATGGCATCGGGATCCCAATGAACGACGGTGCCCTTCTCCATGCTGAGCAGGCTGAGCAGAGCAGCACCGGCTGCACGATAACCAAAGACCGCGTTTTCCGTGGGCTGCTGGCGGCTGCGCATGCAACCAAAGAAGGTACGGAAGTGATCGGCCGTATCGTCGTAGCCCGAGGGAGCCATGTAACGCTCCACACCGGTGGCGTTCAACGCAGCGCGGGCCGCAGCATCTTCTGCATGCTTCTGCGCATAGTCAGCCTTCAGGCGAGCCTGCATCTCGTTGGTAAACGAACCGATGCTGTAGCCCGGTCCCTTTTCACGCGGCACCTTGTTGACGATGACGCCGCGGCTGGTGATCTCCATGCTGCCTTCGGTACCAACGAAGGTGAAGCCTTCGCTCTCTTCGCCGCCATCAACGAAGTTCACGCGCAGCTCCAGGTTCCAGTCGCCGTAGTCATACAGGCCAAGCAGAACATCGGGAACGTCACGACCATCCTTCCAGTAGCGCAGACCGCCGGTGGCATAGGCGCGCGTGGGGCCATTGGTGCCGGTGATGAAGTGCGTACCGCTGAACAGGTGGACGAACAGATCACCTGCAACGCCGGTGCCGTAGTCCTTGTACTTGCGCCACTGGAAGAAGCGTTCCGGGTCCCACGCATGCTTCGGCGCGGCGCCCTGGAAGCGCGGCCAATCGCAGGTCTGTTCATTGGCATCCAGAGGCACGGTGTACTCCCACGCGCCCTGCGCAGAGTTGCGATCCCAGTGACCCTGCACCAGGTTCAGCTTGCCGATCGCGCCAGCCGCCAGCAGTTCCTTCGCCTTGATGTAGATCATCGACGAAACGCGCTGCGACCCGATCTGGATCACGCGGTTGTACTTCTTCGCCGCGTCAATCATCAGCGGGCCATCGGCATACTCGTGGATCATCGGCTTTTCGCAGTACACATCCTTGCCCGCGGCCATTGCGTCGATGGCAACCTTGCGGTGCCAGTGATCCGGCGTGCCGATGATGACAGCGTCAATGTCGCTGCGCTTCAGGATTTCGTTGTAATCCCTGGTAGTTTGCAGGTCATTGCCCCACAGTTCCTTGGCATGGGCCAGGCGACCGTCGTAGCAATCGGCCACGGCCAGCAGTTTCACGTTGGGCAGAGTCAGTGCGGATTTCGTGATGCTCTGACCACGTCCGCCCGCACCAATCAGGGCAACGTGGATCTGGTCGTTTGGTCCCAGGCGGCGTTCCTGGGCAAAGGTCTTCAACAGGGGAATCTGTGTTCCCGCAGCGGCAAGGCCAGCGTTCCGCAAAAATGAACGGCGATTCAGTGACATGCTTTGTTTCCCTCCAGCAGCACCCGTCATCGTAAGCGATGCGCATATCATCTGCCCAACCGGGCCCACGAAAATGCTGCACTGACAGGTGAAATCCAATACAGTATGGGGTACGTTTCCACTTCACCCCAAACTAACCCGAAGGACCGCGCATGAAGTTCCCCACCTGTTCTGCGATCGCCGCCGTTGCCGTATTTGGCCTTGGCATGACCGCCGCTGCCCAGCAGATGTCTCTTGCTCTGGATGGGCAGGAGGCTTCCATCACCGTTCCGAAGCCCGCGGTTTCCATGGACCTGTCCGCCATCGACAAGACGGCCGATCCCTGCACGGACTTTTACGCCTACGCCTGCGGCAACTGGCGCAAGGAACATCCCATCCCGGCAGACAAGGTGCGTTTCGGGCGCTTTGATGAACTGCAGGAGCGCAACGTTTATACCGTCTATTCACTGCTGAAGGACGCCTCTGCCAATCCCAAGACGCCGCTGCAGGCCAAGTACGGCAACTTCTTCGCCGCCTGCATGAACGACGACCTGGCAGAAAAACTCGGCGCAAAGCCGATCCAGCCCATCCTTGCGCAGATCAACAACTGGAACGACAAGAAGCAGTTGGCAAAGCTGGTAGGCACACTGGAAGACACCTACGGCACATCGCTGTTTTACGGCTTCGGTTCGCAGCAGGACCAGAAAGACAGCAGCCAGCAGATCCCGGGATTGTTCCAGGGCGGCCTCTCGCTTCCCGATCGCGACTACTATCTGCAGGACGATGAGCGCATGGTCACGCTGCGCAAACAATATGTTGAGCACGTAACGAAGATGTTCGTGCTGGCAGGCGACTCGCCGGAAAAGGCCGCAACGGAAGCACAAGCAGTCCTCCGCATTGAAACAGCACTGGCGAAGGCGTCCATGCCTCGCGTGGAACTGCGCGATCCGGCAAAGCGCTACCACCCGCAGCCCATAGCGGAACTGCAAAGCTCCACGCCGAACTACCAGTGGAGCGACTACTTCTCCGCCATCAAGACGCCGGTGACAAACCTGAATGTGGGTACACCGGACTTCTTCAAGGGATTCAACGAACAGGTCGCTTCCTCCAGCACGGACGACCTGAAGAGCTACATGCGCTGGCATGTGATCCATAGCAATGCGGGCGCGTTGAGCAAGGCATTTGATCAGGAGAACTTCCGCTTCTTCGCGCAGACGTTGCAGGGACAGAAGGAGCAGGCACCGCGCTGGAAGCGGTGCACACAGCAGACGGACGCCGCGCTGGGCGAAGCTGTCGGAGCGGACTGGGTAGCAAAGTACTTCACCCCGGAAGCCAAGAAAAACATGCAGGAACTGGTGCATCAGCTTGAGGCCGCGCTGGGCGAGGACATCAAGAACCTGGACTGGATGAGCGCCGCCACCAAGGAACAGGCGCTGAAGAAGCTGGCCGCATTCCGCGACAAGATCGGTTATCCCGAAGTCTGGCGCGACTACAGCAAGCTGGAAGTAAAGCGCGATGATCGCGTGGGCAACCTGAATCGCGTCTCCGTCTTTGAAGATCGCCGCGATCTGAACAAGATCGGCAAGCCGGTGAACGAGAAGGAATGGGGCATGACACCGCCCACCGTGAATGCCTACTACAACCCCGCGCAGAACGACATCAACTTCCCTGCCGGCATCCTGCAACCGCCGTTCTATGACTTCAAGATTGATCCTGCGGTGAACTATGGCGCCATCGGCGTGGTGATTGGCCACGAGATGACGCACGGCTTCGACGACCAGGGCAGCAAGTTCGATCCGCAGGGCAATGTGCGTTCGTGGTGGACAGAAGCCGACAAGGCTGAGTTCGACAAGCGCACACAATGTGAAGTGGACGAATATGGATCGTTTGAACCGGTTTCGGGAACCAAACTGAACGGCAAGCTGACGCTGGGTGAAAACACCGCAGACAACGGCGGCCTGCAGGTGGCTTACATGGCCATGCAGAAGGAACTGGACAAGCTGGGACCGGACGCACGCAAGCCCATTGACGGTTACACACCGGAGCAGCGCTTCTACCTTGGCTATGCGCAGGTGTGGTGCGAAAACACCCGCGATGAAGCGGCACGTGTGCGCGCCAAGACTGATCCGCACTCGCCCGGCCGCTTCCGCACCAACGGTGGCGTACAGAACCAGGCAAACTTTGCCAAGGCATTCTCCTGCAAACAGGGACAGCCGATGGCTCCCACCAACGCTTGCCGTGTCTGGTAAACCAACACATACTCCATAAGAAGGAAGGGCGCGGCACGTGTGGCCGCGCCCTCCTTTCTGAGGAAAACATTTACCTTTACGAAGTCATCGTGAGGGCTAACCTTTGCCATAAATCGCCGTCTACTCGGCACAGTAATAAGAAGAGGTAAAGGTTCTGGTAGCAGCGGTGGCGGAAATCCCCCGCGGCGCATACAATCAACAGAGCATTTTCACTTCCCAGGCGAAGGTGTGTCTTGCCGGCGGCATGTGTCCGGGGCCGTCCATGGGAATCGAAGGAAACACATGAAGTTGAGTGGAATCGGCCGGAAAGTTCTGGCCTGTGCGGCAACAGTAGGTCTCTCCCTGGGAATCACCTCGTGCGGCAGCTATACGGTTGGCTACCTGTGGGTCATGGAAGGCCAAACGAGCAGCAATAGCGCCGCGGGCACCATTACCGGCTACAAGATTGATAACTACTCCGGCAACCTGACGGAGATGGTGCATTCGCCCTTCCCGGCAGGCGGCAGCAATCCCGTAATGGGTGTTGTAAAGCCCGGCGGACGTTACCTGTATGTTCTGAATCAGGGTGACGCAAACAACTCCGTTTCTCAGTTCAGCGTCGGTGGCGACGGTGTGCTGACATTCCAGCAGGCATTCGCCAGCCAGGGTGGAACCCCGGTCTGGATGGATATCAGCACCGGTGGCGACTATCTGTATGTTCTGGACCAAGTGTCCCCGGACAACAAGACCACCTGCGCTTCTGCTACCGGTATGCTGTCCGCTCCTTGCGGTTCCATCACGGTCTTCGCGATTGACGCCGACACCGGCCGTCTGTCGCTGGTGCAGAACCAGTCCGTGAAGAACAATGGCACGTACCTGACCTACACCTCGACCGGCCCAGCGCCGACCCGCATCAAGACCACCTCGTCCGCCTCTGTCATTGTCGTCAACGGCGACCAGACGGTGACCTCGCTCGCAGTAGGCACCGGCGGTCAGCTGACGGTGAATGCGAACTCGACGCAGGTCATCGACCAGACGCAGACCATCAACATTACGTCCATCACCCTTGGTGGCAGCTACCTGTACCTGACGGACGCCGCAAACAACCGTATCCTGCAGTACACGGTCTCCAGCGCGGGCGTTCTGCAGCCGGTAACCGGTGGCCAGGTAGCCAACTTCGTCAGCGGCGCGACCCCGGTCTGGACCATGACGGACTCCGCCAACAAGTGGCTGTATGTCCTGAACCAGAACAACACCTCTACCTCCACCTCCAAGAGCTCCATCGGTGCGTATCAGATTCTGAGCACCGGCCAGCTGCAGCAGCAGGGTGGCCAGCTCAATCCGTATTCCGTGGGCTCCGGTCCGGTCTGCATGGTGGAAGATCCCTCCAAGCAGTGGGTGTACACCTCCAACCAGGATGGAACGGTGACGGGTTATCACGTCGACCACAATCAGGGCACACTGCAGGTTCTGCAGCACGGCTCCACCTTCCAGGCAACGGGACGTCCGGCCTGCCTGGTCGTCAGCGGCATCACGAGCTAGCTCGGGAATATGCGGGATGGTCGCAAGGCCATCCCGCAACCGGCAACACGATTTGAGGAAATGCAACGCATGAAGTTCAACCAGATCAGCCGTTTCGGCGCCGCTTCCGTTCTCTCGCTGGCAGCCTGCCTCGGCCTTACCGCCTGCTCACGCGACTATACGGTCGGCTTTCTCTATGTGACCTCGTCCAAAGCCAGCACGACGACCAACCAGAACGGCGTGCTGAATGAGTTCGGCATCGACTACCAGACCGGATCGCTGATCCGCCTGGCGTCGTCCGGCCAAGACACCGGCGGCCGCAATCCTGTGGCGCTGGCCATCACTTCTAACCAGAAGACCGTTTTCGTGGTGAATAAGGACGATAGCAACATCGTCAACTTCGCCATTGGCACGGACGGTAAGCTGTACGCACAGAAGACGGTCACCGTAGCGGGTTCGTTCCCCACGGCGCTTGCCATCTCTGGCGATAGCAAGTACCTGTACGTGACCTTCACGTATCAGCCCGGCTACACCACGGCCAACCCCGGCCCGGGCGGCGTGGAAGTCTTCCCGCTCTCCACGGATAGCAGCACCGGCGTGGTTTCGCTGGGAACGCCGCTCTCCAATGGCGGCCTGAACTACTTCCCCGTCGGCTTCACCCCGGTAGGCATCGCCGTGACGAGCAACGTGAACAACAACGCGCCCAGCTCCATCAACGGTTCGGACTGCACCGATACAAGCTGCTCGTCGTATGCCTACGTCATCGATCAGGACGGCAACACGACGAACAACCTGCTGGCATTCAAGCGTACGCTTAGCAGCGGTGTCATCACGGCCATCGGCCAGACGACCATCGCTTCGGGATCGGGTACCTCCACCGGTTACAACTCCGGTGTTCTGGCATCCGGCATCGCAGCCGTTCCGCTTGGCAACCGCTTGTACATCACTGACAAGAGCGCAAACCAGATCATCGGTTACACGATCCCGTCGAGCGGCATCCCGCAGGCAATCCTGTCCGGCCCGTTTGCGACCCAGTCGCAGCCGGTTGGCCTGACGATTGATCCGCGTGGCCAGTTCCTGTACACCGCGAACTACAACGCGAACACCGTGGGCGCATACGCGATCGCCAGCAACACCGGCGCTCTGTCCGCCACCAGCACCGGCGCGCAGTCCACCGGTGGTGTAGGACCGACCTGCGTAACGATTGAAAACGCGCTGGGCATCTACCTGTACACGTCGAACTTCCTGGACAACACCGTGGGCGGCCTGCAGCTGAAGCCCGCAACTGGTGAACTGGTGAAGATCCGCAACACGCCGTTCCCGGCATCGTCCGGCCCGTCGTGCGCAGCGGCTGTCGCCAACGGAACCCACTCGACACAGTTGATTACTCAGTAAGCAACAACTCAGAACAGACGAAAGGGATGCGATGAACTCGCATCCCTTTCGCTTTTGCTTCTCAACGTTTTGATTGGCGGGAGGACAGCAGGCACGATTTCAGCGCTTATCGCGGCCCTGCAGGTGCGGCGTCAGCTTGGGCACAACGAACTCCTGCATGATTGCGCCGAAGATTCCGAACGCTGTTCCAATGGCTGCATTCTGTAGCGTCAATCCTGCTCCGTTGCGATCGCTGGCGGGGTAGTAGAGATTGCTGATGCCTGCCGAAGCAAAGTTCCCAATGACATTGGAGTAGTTGAATACGGTCTTGTTCTGGTCGTTGCGGCAGAAGATCACGCTTGCGGCGGCGTGGCGCGTACGCGACATCACAGAGCCGCTCCCCTGGTACCGATAACGCGGATCCTGATGAAAGATCACCGGCAAGATCGCTCCACCGAGGAACGTGCTGACCGCACCATCGGCAAACGAGGCTCCATAGCGTTTTGCATAGCCGGACGCTCCAGTGCCATAACCGCTGAAGCTGTTATTGCCCTGCTCTACTCCGGCGACGATAGCGGCAGTAGCAAAAGAAAATGGATCCAGCGTGGAGCGCCAGGCAAGGTGAAATTTCTGCCCCTTCGATAACGGCGCAGGGCTCGCTTCGTAGACCACGTAAAAATTGGGAACGACTCCGAGCACGCGCTGTTTCATCTCGAAGTTCACCTGCTCGGTGGCGATTTCTTTTTCGGTGGCCGTTACGGTAACGCTTGCGAATTTCCCTTCGGGACGCAGCTCGATCGCATCCAGTTCCTTCTCTTCACCGGGAAGGATTTCGCCACTGCGTGTGTCCGCAAAGAAGCCAATAGCCGTGATGTGCAGCGTATAGGAACCCGGGGTGACACCATAGGCATGGAAGACACCGTCTTCGTCCGCAAAGGCGACTGCAGTCACTCCACCAGACAGAACCTCGACGCGCGCGCCCGGTAACAGCGCGCCATCCCCATCCTGCACTGTCCCCACGAGCGAGGCCTTGTTCAGCATAGAAGCCGTCTGTCCAGCCTCCTGCGCCATAACACCAACCGGTGCGGCACAAAAAAAGGTCAGACCGCACAGCCATCGCGAAAGGCGCATGAAGTACAAGACGGTCCGGATCGACAGAAGTTCTTTTTCTGGAACGCCATACCGCGTCATCCCATTCCCCATTCGGGAGAAAGACGCGAAATACAGTGGAAATGTTGGATTGCGACTAGCGCCGCTTCTTACCGGCCTTTTCCTTCTTCTCGACAGGTTGCAACTGCGCCTCAGCAGGCGGCTGCGTTCCCGGCGGCAGGACACGCCGTGTGATGTTGCCTTCCAGGCGGTACGTCTTGGTCACAAGCTGGCCCTTGGCGACGCGGAACTGGCCATTCGCATCGGCCTGCGGCACCGGCGCGCCAGCCGCCAACACCGTGTAGATGTAAGTGGGTGCAGGCCCGGTCCCCGGCAAGCGGTCATGCGCAGGCGTTCCCGGATCAGAACCAATCTTCACTGGAAAATAGCCCAGGATGTTTCTGTCGCGGTTCGCTGTTTCGTAGCGATGCCGCTTCAGGTTCCACGAGTAGACACGGACCTGATTGAAGTCATACGGCAATCCCGCTTCATACGGACTGGTCACGGTCACGTACTGCGGAACCTCTTTGCTGACGCCTTCAATCTCCGGATCGATCACCTTGTTGATGATGTATGCGCCCACGATGCGCTGGCCTTCCGCATAACGCGAGATAGCTTCCGGCACCTCGGTATTGAGCAGGCCACTGGTCATCCAGCCGGTGTGATTCTTCGCGTCACGCACCAGCCACCAGTCCTGCATGGGAGGCTTCAACACTTCGCCTTCTTTCACCTGGATGCCCTTGGCGCGAGCCATGCTTTCCACGGTCTGACCAGGCGGCAAAGGTTTCTGAATTGAAGCACGTTGAAGAAGCTTTAGCTTATCGCCGTCAGCAAGACGGTAAAAACGATCCGTCTGAATGCCGGGCGCAATATGCAGATACACATCATCGCTCACCGTACCTGTCGCTACGACAGGATCGTTCTCATGGTCTTTCTGAAGCTGCTCGAACGCATCGGCGATCTTCTCGGTGGCCACGGCACGTTCATCAATCCAGCCAATCTCGCCATTGTCCGTCTTCACACGATAGAAGCGACGATTCTGCTCCAGAATCTCCAACCTCTGACCGTTCACCACGTTGCCGGTACGATTCGATACAGCCGCGATGCGATCACGCAGGAATGTGCCCTTCGCCGTCACATAGACGTAATGCGTAAGCACCTTCGGCTTGAAATGATTGCAGCCGGACATCAGCGAAATCGCCGATCCCAGGGCTAGAACACACGCAAATCGGGCCGAAAATGGAGACAATCGCAACATCCGCACTGAGTCTGAGGATAGCATCGCTACCCCGGTGGATACCCTGCGTGAACCACGTCTGAGGCGCAAGGCAACCTTAGTGCGACAGCGCAACAATGCTGGCGTTTGTACCCGTGGACGACGTCGCAACGGAGTTCAACTTGCCTGCCGTTGTGCTGTCAAAGCCATACAACGTGACATCCGGCGACCCGGAATAAGCCGCCGCGGCAATGTATTTTCCCGTGGAATCCGCTCCCAGCGACGTCACGGCAACGCCAGACGCAAATGGCGATCCGCTGATGGCCGTCAGCTTCGCATTCGCATCAATCGACCAGCCAGAGATGGTGTTGTCACCACGATTCGCCACGTAAACATACTTGCCGGTGTTATCCAGCACCACCGAATACGGCTGCGTTCCAGCGCTATAGGTCTGCGAAGTCGTCGGTGTCAGAATGCCCCCGGAGGTGATGGTGTTCACCACCAACCCCGGATTGGTGCCGCTGCGCGCTTCGTAGAGATAGCTGCTGGTGCTGTCGATGGCAATCGAGTTGTCGCTGGTGAAGCTGGGCGGCGCAGTCTGCGTCTGGTATTGCAGAGCTCCGGTCGACGTGTTGAAGCTGAAGAACAACTCGCCCGCAGTTCCCATAGCCGCAATGACGAAGCTGCCTGAGGGCGCAATGCGAAGCTGCTTGGGCACCACCGTTCCGCTTGCCGTGAACCCAAGGCCACCGTTCGGCCCAATGACCAGCGTGCCATCGCTGTTAATGCTGAACAGATCCAGCGCATTGCCGCTGCCATCCAGCACAATAAGCCACTTCCCGTCCGGCGTGGTCTGCATGTCTGCGCAGTTTGCATTGACGAGGGCGTTGCCGCTGTTCATGGAGCTCAGTGCGCCATTGCTGCCAATCGTAAAGCCGAAAATCTGCGAGACAGTTCCCACCCACAGATATTTGTTGTCGCGGCTAACGGTAATCGCCGTAGGCGTAAAGCTGAAGTTCAAAGGCGAACCAGTCAATGCCGACAGCGTTCCGGTGGAAGAAATGCCCAACCCCGATACCGAATTGGCACCGGCATTCGCGACGAAAAGGTAATTCCCGGATGTTGTACCACCGCCACCGTTATTACCGCCGCTGCCTGAATTGCCATTTTCCGGCGTGAAAAACTTGCCGGTGCCGCAACCATTCAAGAGCAACAGGCCTGAGAACAAAAATGGAACAGCGCGGCGAAACAGAAACATGGAAAACACACCACTCCTGACGGCAGGGAAAGTCAATCCATTGGACGCAACAGGGGAAGAAATGCGCAATAAAATCTTTAGTTTGGCCGAGCCTGGCAGTCCGGGCAGACGCCGATCACATCGATCGAAACGCGCTCCACCAGGAAGCCACCCGGCATCGCCGCCTGCAGGAGGGGCGTACCAAACTCGCCGTCCGGAAGATCCGTTACCTTGCGGCATACCGAACACACCATATGGTGATGCGGCACATCATTCATCTCCACGCGCAACGTTCCGTGGTGCATGGAAAGCTCGCGAAACACGCCGCTTTCCACAAAAAGATGGATGTTCTTGTACACGGTAGCCAGCGAGATGGACGGTATACGCTGCTTCACCGCCTCAAAGACTTCTTCCGGCGACGGGTGGCCATACATGCTCTGCATGGTCTCGTACAGCACCTGCCGCTGATGCGTCACCGCAATCCCGTGGCGGGCGCAGAGTTCGCGGAAGGATCGGAGAGTCTCAGGCATATCACTAATTAGTAGAAATCCCCCAACTGGCAGTGTCAAGACAGATACCCAGCCCCCACCGGTATGAATTTTTCCCATCCGGCACACCAATGCGCTTAGGATGAAAATCCCTTGGTTGAACTTGTGGCCCATGCGCCGTATGCTTGCGCGAAGCCCTTCTGCGGAAAGGAGAAACCCAATGCGCACCTTTACTCTTCCAGAAGCACAAACGCTGCTTCCCGTGCTGGATTCTCTACTGCAACGCGCGCAGGAGGCCGCTTCCGTAGCCACCGTGCGCGAAAACTCATTGGCAGGGCTATCCCAGGCCATCTTCCTGTCTGGTGGGCTGCGCGTGGACCTGCAGGAAGTCTCCCGCATCAAGGCAGAACACTCCGCCGCTGTCACCCAGGCGAAGGACACATTGGCAGAGATTGAAGCCATTGGCGTTGAGGTCCGCGACCTGGCCAGCGGCCTGCTTGAATTTCCATTTCAGCTCGGCGATGAGGTTGTGATGCTCTGTTGGCTACAGGGCGAAAAGAACATTACCCAGTGGCACGCAGCCGAAGCTGGATGGGACGAGCGCAAACCGCTGGATGAACGCTTCACTCGCGGCGACAAACTCCAGTAACCGTCAGCAAATCCTCGCGCCCGCTTACGAAGCTTCTATACAAAAGGTCGTCATCCTGAGCGAAGCGTAGCGAAGTCGAAGGACCTGCATTCTTTTCGCACCACAACAACGTCGCTGGGAACCCAAAACCGCCTCCCCAGCAGCGCTCTCAACTTGCTATCCTTACAGTCACGATGCCCAGCTTTCAGGACTCCGTTGTCATCTTCATTCTGGCCCTCATTCTGGTGGGTCCGAAGAACCTGCCTAAACTGGCGCGCCAGCTTGGCAAACTGATGGCTGAGTTCCGCCGCGCCTCCAACGAATTCCGCATGCAGATGGAAGACGAGCTCCGCGTGGAAGAGCAGAAGGAGCACGAGGCAAAGGTCGCCGCACTTGCTGGCCCTGTCTCCGAGACACCTTCCGGCGAAACCACCGCAGAAGGCACAGAAGTTGTCGCCACGGAAGCTACGCCCATTGCTGAAGCTGGGTCGCTCAAGATGATGCCGCCCTCCACTGGCCTTCCCGTGGAAGCAGGCAGCTATCCTACGCCGGACTTCGCCACCGCCGAGCATCAGGAGATCACCTCTGAAGCTGGCATCAGCAGCGAAGAACCCCGCGAAGAGATCCATGAACTTGTTCCGGCCGACACCGATGTCGACCACCGACACAACGACTGATACGTAAGAAAGACGGAATGCCCGACGTTATCGAAAAAGCACGCGAAGCCGTACATGAACGCGCCGAACTCCCCGGCATGAGCCTGATGGAGCATCTCACTGAGCTGCGCTCCCGCCTCATCCATTCTGCCGTTGCTTTGCTCATCGGTTTCTGCGTCGCCTACTACTGGCATGAACAACTCTTCAACATCGTGCAGCGGCCCATGGACCAGCTGCATTACCAGCTGAACATCACTCACCCCACCGACGGCCTCAACATCTATCTGAAAACGGCCCTCTACGGCGGTGCCATCCTGGCTGCGCCTTACATCCTGTACCAGCTCTGGCTGTTTATCTCGCCGGGCATGTACAAAAACGAGAAGAAGTTTGTGGTGCCATTCATGGCAGCCACCGTTGCGCTATTTTTCTGTGGCGCGTACTTCGGTTATCGCTGGGTTCTGCCCTCGGCTCTGCACGTTCTCATTGGTGAATTTGGCCATCGCTTCAACGCCATCATCACCATTGACGAATACACCAGCTTCTTTACAGCCATCATCTTCGGCCTGGGCATTACGTTTGAACTGCCCATCCTGATCTTCTTCCTATCCCTGTTTGGCATCGTGGATGCCAAATTTCTCGTCCGACACGCGCGTTATGCGATCCTCATCATCTTCGTGATCGCTGGCATCATCTGCCCGTTGCCTGACCCGCTCAGCATGTGCCTCTTCGCAGCACCCATGCTTGTGCTTTACGGTCTCAGCATCGGCGTTGCTTACCTGGCACATCCAGCACGTCGCAAGAAGGAACTGCCGGCAGGTAGTTAATCTCCCTCAATAAAAGTCCAACCCGTTCGTGACATCACGAACGGGGTTCTCTCTTGCATAATCTTTGGCTTTCTTACGAACTCGCTCTAAAAGCATTAGCATCAAATCTACTGATGCCGAACGCCCAGCCCATTGACTGGATTGTCTTCCACGCGCTGCTCCTCGTTTTACTCGCGTTAGAAATCCTACTTCTACACAAGACCACACCAGAGAGCGCACCCAAGCGTTCTTACGCAGCAACAGCCCTGTGGATACTGGGCGCGGCGAGCTTCGGAGCCTACGTTTATCTCCGTCTGCATCCGCAACTCGGACAGGAATTTCTCGCAGGTTACGCGCTGGAAGAATCACTCTCCATCGACAACCTATTCGTCTTCCTGCTGCTCTTCAAAAGCTTCCGCATCGTACCGGATAAGCAGCGCCGCGTCCTCTTCTTTGGCATCCTCGGTGCGGTAGTTATGCGCGCAGGATTCATTGTTGCCGGAGTCGCGATTCTGGAGAAGTTCAACTGGGTCACCTACATCTTCGCTGTTGTTCTGCTCGTTGCCGCTGTACGCCTCGTGCTGCCGGAAGATCACGAACACCCGAAGAAACCAAAGTGGCAAGAATGGCTGGAGAAGCGCCAGCCCATCTCACTCTCGCAGGATGGCTTCACGGCGATAGAAAACGGCAGGCGCATTCCCACGGTGCTGACGCTTGCGCTGATCGGCATCGCCTTCGCAGACTTTGTCTTCGCGCTCGATTCCATTCCCGCCGTACTTTCCATCACCCGCCATACCTTCATCGCATACACCTCAAACATCCTCGCGGTGATGGGCCTGCGCAGCCTCTTCTTTGTCCTCACGCATGCGCTGGGCAAGCTCCGCTATCTGCACTACGGTCTTGCTGCCGTGCTGGCCTTTGCTGCCGCAAAGATGCTCATTGCGCCCTGGTATGAAGTCACGCCGCTGGCATCGCTGGTAGTCATCTTCGCGATCCTCGCCGTCACGATTGTGGTTTCGCTACTTCTCCAGCGCAAGCATCCCGAAGCCCCCGCCGTTTAAAACGTCCCCTACGGCCGTCATCGTGAGCGAAGCGCAGCAGTGCCGTCATCCTGAGCGGAGCACGCAGTGCGAAGTCGAAGGCCCCGCTTTCTCCTCTGCTCTCTACAACGCTGGCGTCAGCAAGCAGCTATAGCCTGGAGAGCCGCTTGCCAAGCCTCATACCTGGATGTGTACAATGTCCACATTCAGGAGACGCACCCAATGCCGTTGACTCCAGCTACCGAACTCGCAGCAAAGAACAAGGCCCATCACCCCAATGAATCCCCCACCTACCGTGAAGCTCGCAATAAACTTCTTGCGGAAGAGATCGAACTGCGCCGCCACATTGCAGCCGTTGCCGAACAGCGGCGCGCCCTGCCATTGGGCGGTGAAATCCCCGAGGATTACACACTCATCGGCCCCAACGGCCCGGTGAAATTCTCCAGCCTCTTCGGCGACAAGAACACACTGCTCGTCTACAGCTACATGTACGGTCCGCAGCGCAAGCGTCCGTGCCCCATGTGTACGTCCATGCTTAGTTCGTGGGAGGCCGCAGCGCGCAACTTCACACAGAAGGCCGCGCTCGCTGTTTTCGCACGTTCCCCCATCGAGCGCCTGGAAGATTGGACGAAGGAACGCGGCTGGAAGAATCTGAAACTGTATTCCGATTCCGACGGAGCCTACACCCGAACCTACGTCTCGCCGGAAGACGCAGACGTACCCGGCATGAACGTCTTCATGAAACGCAATGGCCATATCTACCACTTCTGGGCACCGGAGATGAGCATGGAGATGAACGACCCGGAACAGGACCCACGCGGTGCGCCCGATCCAGACACGCTATGGACCATGTTCGACATGACACCCGAAGGCCGCGATCCCAAGTGGTACCCAAGCCTCGACGGTGCCGGAGGCATACTCCATCAGATCGATCTGGACGCAAACCCACCTTCAAAATAAAAGCAGAAAGGGTGCAGCATCGCTGCACCCTTCGCTTTCATGCGCAACAACTAATTCACGCGCTCAAACACCACAGCCGTCGAATCGTAATCATCACGCAGATTCAACTGCACACCTGCGCCCATCAGCACAGCACCGCTCACCGTCTCTTCCCCGCGATATTTCTGCGGATCGAGCGCACGCACGCGATACATGGCATTCGCATCAAGTCCCTTCAAACGCACTGGCGGATACGCCACACGCAGCCGCTGCGAATGCAGATACGCCAGCAACACCGCCTGCGAACCGTCGCGCGAAACATATTCCATCTGCGTCTCATCGCGATCCAGCGGCGACTGCAAACGATACTGCGCGCCCTGCTGCACCGTTGTACGAATCGTCTTGTAGAACGACACCAGCTTCGCACTCAGCGCCATATCGGCATCGCTGAACTTGTTCAGATTGTTACCAATGCCGAGCGCGCCTTGCATCGCAACCACAAAGCGATACTGCAGCGGGATGCCGCGCCGCTCTGGATGCGAAACATCCGTCGTCCACGCCACCATAACCTGCGGCGTATACGCGTATGAGAAGCCATACTGCAGATCAAGACGATCCAGCGCGTCAGTGTTGTCGCTTGTCCACACCTCATCGGTGCGTTGCAAAATGCCCAGGTCAACGCGACCACCACCGCCGCTGCACGATTCAATCTCCAGCTTCGGATGCTTCTTGCGCAGACGATCCAGAACCTCATACAGGTTCTGGACATACTTCACATTGATCGCCTTTTCCGCATCCACATCACGATGCGCCGCACTCGTACCCGGCGCCGTATCCCATCCCGGCTCACTCCAGTTGCGGTTGTAATCCCACTTCAGATACGCAATGTCGTTCTCGCTGACCAGCTTATCCAGCCACTCAAACATCCATTCCTTCACGTCTTCGCGCGCAAGGTTCAGCAGCAATTGATTGCGCTGCTCCGTGTGCTGACGATCCGGCATCTGCATCGCCCACTCAGGATGTTTGCGATACAGATCGCTGTTCGGGTTCACCATCTCCGGCTCCACCCAAATGCCAAAATCCATACCCAGCGAATGCACCTTATCAATCAGCGGCTTCAAACCATTCGGAAACTTTTGCTTGTTCAGATACCAATCGCCAAGTCCGCGATGATCGTCATTGCGTTCGCCAAACCAGCCATCATCAATCACGAAGCGCTCCACGCCCAGCTTCGCGGCCTTCTCCGCCAGTTGCATCTGCATCTGGTCAGTGAATTTCATCTCCGTAGCTTCCCAACTGTTGTAGACAATCGCGCGGGGCTTCGGCGGCTGCCCAACTCCCTGCCGCAGCGGCAGAATCTCATCCGTCTGAAAACGATGCAGCACACGCGACGCCGCACCCTGCCCGCCATCGGTATAGCCCGCATAAAACTTTGGTGTTTCCATCGACTGCCCTGCTTGCAGCGTCGCATGGAAATCAAACGGATTGAATCCACCGGTCACCTTCACCATGTGCAGGCTGGTGTCTTCCACCGTCAAGCGCCAGCTTCCGCTCCAGCCAAGTTCACCAAACCAAACCGGCCCCGCATCTTCTGTCGTCTGATCCGTGCGACCAATCGCAAACCAGGGATTTGCGCGGTGCGACGTACTCCCCTTACGGCTTTCCAGCACGCGCTCGCCCGCCTGAATCGTTTCTTTATGTAACTGCCACTCACCCGCCCACATACCCGTTAACCAGCTCAGGTTGTAGGCTGACTTCTCCGTCTCGGGATATTGCGGCAGCGTCCACGTGGCACTCGCGGCCTGCTCCAACTGCACCGGCGTCTTACCCGTGTTTTCAATGCGCGACCACCGTGCAATCACGCCTTCCGGATACGCCTTGTAATACAGGTGAACGCGCAACGGCTGCGCCGTATCCTTCAGCACCACTTCCAATTCATCAGCACTCGTCTTCGCCGATTCAAACTTCAAAATCGACGTACGATCCCCATTGCTGAAGTCCGCCTTCAACGCATCTTCCGTGAACAAGCCTTCGCCCCACGCCGGATACTCCAGCGGCGTCGTCGAAATCTGCGGATCAAACGAAGCGCGTTCCGGTGGCGCCTTCGCCGCAGGCAGCGCCGCATTCGCAGGCAGCTTCGGCCCCCAGTACAGCGACTGCAACATGCCCAGGTCATTCACACCCACGGCATACGTCATCGTGCCCGCGCTCACAAACCAAGTCTTCTTCGCGGCATCTTCACGTACCGCAACCTGCGCCACCAACGAAGAACTCGCCACAGCGCACAGAACCAGCGAAACCATCTGCTTCAGCATGTCAGCCACTCTACCGCGCTCAACGCCCCGCTGGCGACCCTGCGATAATGAATCCATGAGCGATATCCGTGTTGAAGCTGCGTCCGCAAGCTACACCGTCCATGTGGACCGCAACCTCCTCGCATCCATCGCAGAGCGCACCGCGCCCCTCGCCAAGAAGATTTCGCAGGTCTTTATCGTCACCTCGCCTGAAATTGACAGCCTTTGGGGAGCGCCCGTCCGCGCCGGATATGTAGCCCTCGGCAAACAGGTAACAACCTTACTCATCCCCGCAGGCGAATCGCACAAGCGCATGACCACGATCGAGCGCCTGCTCGAAGAACTCGCCCAGCACGGAGCGGATCGCGACACGCTCCTCGTCGCGCTTGGCGGCGGCGTCCTCGGCGACATGACCGGCTTCCTCGCCGCCATCTGGATGCGCGGCGTGCCCTTCATTCAGGTGCCCACGACGCTGCTCTCGCAGGTGGATTCATCCGTGGGCGGCAAGACCGGCGCAAACCTCGCCGCAGGCAAGAACCTTGTCGGAGCCTTCTACCACCCGCTCGCCGTCTTTGCAGACCTCAACACGCTCTCGACGCTCCCGCCGCGCGAACTCCGCGCAGGCCTGCAGGAAAGCGTGAAAGCCGGCGTCATTCGCTATCCCAACCTCTTCCTCTTCATGGAAGCGAATAAGGAAGCCATTCGCAACGGCGAACTCGCAGTGCTGCAGCCCGTCATTGAAGACAGCATCCGCATGAAGGCCGAAGTCGTCGAAGCCGACGAACGCGAAAGCGGCCTGCGCATGATCCTGAACTTCGGCCACACCGTCGGCCACGCCATTGAAGCCGCCACCGGCTACAAGCAATTGCTGCACGGTGAAGCCATCGGCTGGGGCATGATCGCCGCCGTCCGCCTGTCACAATCGCGCAACCTGCTCGACGAAGCCACAGCAGAACGCATCACAAACCTCGTGCATGCCTTTGGCCCACTGCCTCCGTTCGAAGCAGAGGCGCAGCGCCTCGTCACCCTCACCGGCTCTGACAAGAAGAAGCGCAGCGGCACACTCTCCTTCATCCTGCCCACCAGCATCGGCACAGTCGATATCGTGCGCGACGTCACAGAAGCGGAACTCCTCGCCGCTGTCGAATCCATGCTTGCAGAAATGCGCGCAGCCAACGCGGTGACCGCATGACCGCTTTGGAAGCCGCAAAAGGCGCGCGTCCCGAAGGCGCAACAACCGACGAAGAAGCAGCCATCGCCGTACAGAAAATGTTCGATGAGATTGCGCCGCAGTACGATCGCGCCAATCACATCCTCAGCATGGGCATGGATCGCGTCTGGTGGAACAGCACCGCACGTTTCTTTGACGCAACACTGAAGCAGCCACAATCGCGCGTGCTGGACCTGTGCTGCGGCACTGCGGACATGACGGCAGCCCTGCTCGCACGTCGCCCTGCAAACGCCGATCCCATCCTCGCCGTCGACTTCTCGCACGAGATGATCGAACGCGGCCGCATCAAGATGCAGGGCAAGCCCGTCGAGTTCGTCGAAGCCGACGCCCTCAACCTGCCCATCGCAGACGCATCGCTCGATCTCGTCGTTAGCGCCTTCGGCTTCCGCAACCTCGCGGACTACAACGCAGGCCTGCGCGAAATCCGTCGCGTACTCAAGCCCGGCGGCCGTATCGGCATCCTCGACTTCTCCATGCCACCCGCACCGCTGAAGCAGATGTACCGCCTCTACTTCCGCCATGTTCTGCCACGCATCGGCGGCATGATCTCCGGTTCGCAGGATTCCTACGCGTATCTTCCCGCCAGCGTGGAGCGCTTTCCTGCGCCAAAAGACTTTCTGCGCATGATGGAAGCCGCATCATTCACCGCAACCCGCTGGCAGCCGTATCTGTTCGGCATCGCGGGCCTCTGGTCCGCAACCGCCCTGTAACATTTGGGTGCCCCACGTCTCGATTTTGAGACCTGGGCATTCGCTCGTACGGAGTACTGTGAACCAGCGAAGCTCCTACGAACGAAGTTCGTCATCCTGAGCGAAACGAAGTGAAGCCGAAGGACCTGCATTCCTTTCAGCCCACTACAACGCATCAGAAGACCCCAAAACGCGTCGTCATCCAAACCGAAGCGCGAACCGCGCATCTTCGCAGTCCCTCACTGCATCCAATTCAACGAGCCGGGGACCCACGGCGATTCACAACACAGTACAGGAGCATCACGATGTCACAGGCATCCGGTTACGCCGCGCAGTCGGCAAAGACACCCCTTGGCCCCTTTTCGTTCGACCGCCGCGAGCCCGGCCCGAACGACGTCGTCATCGACATCAAATTCTGCGGCATCTGCCACTCTGACCTTCATCAGGCACGCGACGAATGGGGCGGCGGCATCTTCCCCATGGTTCCCGGCCATGAAATCGCAGGCGTAGTCCGCGCTGTTGGATCAGCCGTTACGCATTTCAAGGTTGGCGACCACGTCGGCGTAGGCTGTTTCGTCGATAGCTGCCGCACCTGCATCGAATGCACCGCAGGCGACGACAACTACTGCCAGAAAGGCATCACCCTCACCTACAACGGTCTCGACAAACAGGGCCAGCCCACCTACGGCGGTTACTCCGATCACATCGTAGTCGACGAGAACTACGTTCTTAGCATCCCTGAAAACCTGCCGCTCGACGCAGCATCGCCGCTGCTCTGCGCAGGCATCACGCTGTACAGCCCGCTGAAGCATTGGGGTGCGGGCCCCGGCAAGCGCGTCGCTATCGTTGGTCTCGGCGGCCTTGGCCACATGGGCGTCAAGCTGGCACACGCGATGGGCGCACACGTCACCGTGCTGAGCCAGACGATGAAGAAGGCTGACGACGCGAAGAAGCTCGGCGCAGACGAGTTCTACGCCATGAACGATCCGGAAACGGTGAAGAAGCTCGCCAACAGCTTCGACCTCATCATCAGCACCGTCGGCGTATCCATGGACTTCACACCGTACCTCGCCATGCTGAAGAAAGACAGCACCATGGTTCTGGTCGGCGCACCCGAAGGCAACTCGCAGCTCAACTCCTTCGGCCTCATCGTCAACCGCAAATCCCTCGCCGGTTCCATGATCGGCTCCATTGAAGAGACGCAGGAAATGCTCGACTTCTGCGGCCGCCACAACATCGTCAGCGACATCGAAGTCATCAAGGCCGATTACATCAACGAAGCCTACGAACGCATGCTGAAGAGCGACGTGCGCTACCGCTTCGTGATCGACCTCGCTTCACTGAAGAACTAAGCCAAAATCACAAACAACAAAGGGCATGGCGTAAGCCATGCCCTTTATGCTTTCAATAGGAATTTCACACCAGCGAGGCTGTCATTCTGAGCGAAGCGAAGAATCCCCGCGACGCTGATCTGCCACAAACTTAATCCGACTCCGTTGCACGAAACCAACCAGCTTCGCAAAGCGAAGCTCATACGAACGAAGTTCGTCATCCTGAGCGAAACGAAGTGAAGTCGAAGCATGCCCTAAGCAAAGCGAGCGGGGATCAGCATTCCCCACCGTCGCTCGAACGCATCAGGAAGACACTTACTTCTCGTTCAACACGCGAATCTCATAATCCAACTCGCGCCGAGTCTCTTCAACAACACCGCGCCCATCCGCGCCCACATACTCAAGCTCGTAAAAGCACGGGATCTTCCATCCGCGATCGCGATTCATCTTCAAGATCTGCGCAGCAGGTGTCACCCCTTCACCAAACGGAACGCTCGCACCATCGTTGGCCTTGCGGTCATGTACATGCATGTTCGTAATCTTGTCGTGGAGTGTCTCCACCGCAGCCACAGCATCAAAACCGCTCGCTGCATAATGTGCAACATCCAGGTTGATACGGAACATGGACGACATAGCCAGCACCTGGCGAAAGTGATCCATGCTCGCCAGATCATCCGGATCCTTCGTCACCGCATGGTTATGAAACGCCACCGTAATGCCATGCTTCTCCGCAAACGGAGCCACACGCTTGGCCACAGAAACCTTACTGGAAGCCGTAATCAACTTCACATGCAGCGCCTTAGCCGCCATAAAGCCATGCTCAATCTCTGCATCGGTCATCGTCGGCTCAAAGCTGTAGTTATAGGCAAACAACCCCACACGCGCCATGTTGAAGCGACGCAGAATCTCTGTGAAATGATCCGCAGGAGTATTCGTTCGCC
This sequence comes from Terriglobus sp. ADX1, assembly GCF_036877645.1. NCBI lineage: Bacteria > Pseudomonadati > Acidobacteriota > Terriglobia > Terriglobales > Acidobacteriaceae > Terriglobus > Terriglobus sp. ADX1. Next base: position 10,536 of record NZ_JAEDXV010000013.1, on the reverse strand, counting down.
ACGCACGCAGCGCGCTCCTGCGACTATCCCGTTCCGCTTGCGAAAGCTGATCAGCAGGCTGCGTCTGCGCACCACTCCACGGCGACCAGTAGCGCACCGGCAACGCAAACGGCTCTGCCTGCGGCGCCCACAACTCCAGCAGATTCACCTTCAACTGGCGCGTGCCATCCAGAATCGTATCGATGGCCTGCAGTCCGCCCTGCCGCACATTGTGAAAGGTGTACGTCTGCAATCCAAGCTGCACGCCACCTACATCCAACGCCCACGATGGCATGGACAGCAGCGATGCCGCAGCACTCATTCCCTTCACCAGTTGCCGACGATTCAACATGCCATTCCCCTGTGCGCTTAGCTCAATTGCAAATAAGCGGGAATCGCACATCCCACCAGCACACAAAGCATCAGCAACACAGTGTCACCTATGGTCTGCTGGTGCGGCGCCTTGCTCCAGGCGCGGAGCATCGCAAGGCAAAGCAACGCCGCAATCACTGCTAACGTCACGGCGGCCAACGGCATCGTCGAGAAAAAGTACAGCCCGGTGCAGGCTGCAGCCGCACCCGCCACAATCCACGAGAGGCCAAGCTGCGTATAGTACGCACGGCTCATCCGCGAACCTTCCGTCAACACGCCGCGTCCTTCGCGTGTAATCAGAAAACCCAGCACGATATGGACCGCAATCGCGGCCAGATATCCAAGCACAATACCTGCAAAAGCCGTCAACATGGACTGCCTCCAAACGTTCTTCTAGATGCCGACAGGATACGGCTTCTCGTGCAATTCCGCACCCGGATTTCCGCCGCGTTCAAAACGTCCTTGCAGCAGGCTCAACAAACCGGTGTACCAATAGCCCAGCACAAACAGCAGCAGGAAAGGAACCGTGAAGTAATTCTCGCTGCTGAACGCATACCAGACTGTAAACGCGAAGTAACAACCGATCGCAAGTTCAATCCACGGAATAATGCCGAGCCGCTTGCGATACTTCTTCGCCGCAACCGTCGCCTCGCCCTTCTTCTGCACGCGATACTTCGGCGTACGGGCGAACGCACTCTGCACACCGAACAGTGCTTCCATCACGGCCTTGGTATTCGTGATGGTCAAACCAACACCCAGCGCCATCAAAAACGGCAGATACAAAAACGTCTTGTACCAGGTCTTCGGGAAAAGCTCTTTCTGCGAAACCAGGTAGAAGCTTGAGATCGACATCGTGCTCGCCATGAACAGCGGGAAGTCAATCAACAACATCTGCACCCAGCCCTGCCACGAACGAATAATCATCGCGGGCATCAGCAACACGCTGAGGACAATCATCAGCGGATAGCTGATGTTCGCCGTCAGGTGATACCACGCCTCCAGCTTCGTATGCTTCGGCGCATCGCTCGCCAACACACGCGGCAAAATCTTCTTGCCAGTCTGGATCAATCCCTTCGCCCAACGCGCCTGCTGCGTCTTGAAAGCAGTCATCTCAATGGGCAATTCTGCCGGGCATTCCACATCCTGCAGATACTTGAACTTCCATCCCTTTAACTGCGCACGATAGCTCAAGTCGGTATCTTCGGTCAGCGTGTCATGCTGCCATCCACCGGCCTCGTCAATCGCCGTACGACGCCATGCACCCGCCGTGCCGTTGAAGTTAAAGAACACACCCGCGCGCGAACGTCCGCCATGCTCCAGCACAAAGTGGCCATCCAGCAGAATCGCTTCCACCTGCGTCAGGAAGCTGTAGTTGCGATTCAAATGCGTCCAGCGCGTCTGCACCATACCCACGCCCGGCTCTGCGAAATGGTTCACAACTTTGTAAAGCCAATCATGCGGCGGCACAAAGTCCGCATCGAAGATCGCGATCAACTCGCCTTTCGCCGTCTTCAAACCTGCATCCAGCGCGCCAGCCTTATAGCCATGACGATCCGTGCGATGCAGATAATAGATCGGCTGCGGCGGCAACCCTGCGGTGCCCTCCGCATACTTGCGCACAATCTCTGCAGCCACTTCGTGCGTCTCGTCAGTCGAGTCATCCAGCACCTGGATCTCAAACCGGTCGCGCGGATACTCAATCCGGCAGCACGCATCCACCAGCCGATCCACCACGTACTGCTCATTGAAGATCGGCAACTGGATCGTCACAAACGGCAGTTCGCTCTCCGCAAACTTCATCGGAGCGTTCGTGCTCGTCGCTTCCTTCTTCTTGTTGCGGAAATACAGCCACACCAGTTGGTAGCGGTGGATGCCGTAAAACGCCAGGATCACCATCACAATGAAGTACGGAATCAGCAGCGCAATATCAAAACTGTTCCAGTGATACATGCCCTTGAAGGTGTTCTGCATGTAGTGGGTCTTCCAGTAGTGCTGGAGACCGTGCTGCTGCTGAAACAGCAGAGTCAGGACAAGGGTATGCATTGAGGTGAACAGAAGCGTTGCTCCGCAGATGAAAATGGCTCCCCTGATTCTACCGGAGCAGGTCAAACCATCTGATAAATCGCAATTTGTGGGTGATAAATAGGGTGCCCCACGTCTCGATCTTGAGACGTGGGTAACCAATCCACCTACTTCAACGCAACCGGCACAGCTTTACCTGCGCCACGTTCGGCAATCCACAGCGTGTCACCCGCCGGTTCCACACCGGTCGGCGTCTTCAAGCCGTCCTTGATCACCGTCACATGCGCACGATCGCCGTCGATTGTTAATGAAGCCACCATGCCGCTGCCATTCGCCGCCACGTAGATTTTTCCGTTCGCAGCCCGCATACCATCCGGCCCCTTCACCGGTTGGTCCATCCAGATATCCACCGGAGCGCCCGGCTTGCCATTCGCATCCACCGGAATCCGGTACAGCTTGTTGAAGAACACGTTGTTGATATAAAGCACGCCATCCAGGAACGTGATGCCATCAATGCCGTTCAACACGCGGTTATCAGAAAACATCTCTGCACTCGTCGCACCCGGAGCCAGGCGATAAATTCTCCCCACGGCGGTATCGGAGATATACAGCGCTTTGTCCGGGCCAATGGCAAAGTCGTTGCAGGTGGTGTTGTCGCCCGGCAGTTCCCAGCGCAGCTTCTGCGCGCCCGTCTTCAAATCAAACCCACGCAACGCCGTATGCCGCTGCGCTGGCTTCGTATTCGGCACAGGCGTCAGTTGGCACGTCCAAAGCGTGTTCGTCGCCCCATCCGCCAGCATGCCAAAGAAGAACGTCCCCGGCCCCTCGGCGCTCGCGTCCACAAACTTTTCTGCCGTCTTCGCGCCCGGAGCCACCTTGTACACAAACGGCGAACTCGCGCTGCCCACGTACAGCGTTCCACCGGGCGCCACAGTCAGGCTCTCCGGCTGCGACTTCTCATCGCCAATCAGCACCTGCGCCGACGCAATGCTCCCTGCCAGTCCCACACCAAAAGCCAGGCCAAGCGCAAGGCCGCGAACACAATTCATCGTCATAGCAGAACTCCGCAGAAAGGAAATGGAAATGCCCTTGAAGAGGCAGACGAAGGATACCGCAAGCCCCACATCTCGCGTAAGCGCCAACATTCTCCACCAAACCCAGCGAAGCTCCAACGGCCAAAGGCCGTCATTCTGAGCGCAGCGTTCCCAGCGCAGCTCATACGGTCGAAGACCGTCATCCTGAACGAAGCGAAGCGGAGCTGAAGGACCTGCATTCCTCTCAACCCTCCACAACGCAACAGGAAAAACCGAAAACGCATCGGCAGCCCAAAACCGGGTGCCCCAGGGTCGCGGAGCAAACGAAAAGGCCGGAGCAAAAGCCCGGCCTTCATCCAACCCACAAAACCTTAGTGCGAATGCACCTCGCGGCCAGCCACGCGATCGTACATGTACTTATCGCTGGTAGTGCCCAGGCTCTCGTTGTACAGCATCGTCGCGCCTGCGGCCTCATCCAGCTCCTGCTGGAAGTCGTGAATCGCACGCAGATGATCCGCCGTAGCCACAATCTCCAGCTTCCCGGCCTTCAAAAATTTCTGATAGCCCTTGTCCACCAGGCTGGCAATCTGGCCATTCAGTACCCATCCAGCCCGCGACACAATCTCCGCCGGTGCCGGTGCGGGCGTAATCTTTTCGTTCGCGGCAGGATTGGGTCGGATCTCCGCAGCCACGCCATACTTGGAAACGCGATACGTTCCCGAACCGCCGCCGCCCTGTGCAACATCAAACTTCTGCGAACCCAGCGCGGATAGAACATCGTTGAAGCTGCGCTTCTCGGTCTTCTTCTTGAAAAACATGGAACGTCCTCGGGCGGTTTTTCCGTTCACGAACGCAAACGGGTTACGATTTACTTTCGCATATTGCAGGCAGGGAGAGCCAATCAGATCATCATGGCAGCCACCGCTACCGACGTCTCGAAGCTAGGAAAAAGTGTCGTGGAGCGCATTGGGAACACCCCAATGCTCAACCTGACCCGTATCGTCAGCCACCTCCCCGGCATCACCCTGCTGGGTAAGGCGGAGTTCGCCAACCCCGGCGGCAGCGTCAAAGACCGCCCCGCCCTGAGCATTGTGCAGGCCGCCATGGCCGCCGGTGAATTGGGCGACGCCAAGCCCGAGCGCGCCCTCCTGGACGCCACCAGCGGCAACACAGGCATCGCCTACGCCATGCTGGGCGCGGCCCTGCAGTTCCCCGTCACCCTCTGCGTCCCCGCCTCGGCCAGCCCCGAGCGCAAAAAAATCCTGCAGGCCTACGGCGCGGAAGTCATCTTCACCCCCGCGGGCGACGGCAGTGACGGCGCCATCCGCAAAGTCCGCGAACTCTACCAGTCCGAACCGGACAAATACTTCTACGCCGACCAGTACGGCAACGACAACAACTGGAAGGCGCATTACCGCACCACGGCCAACGAAATCTGGCAGCAGACCGAAGGCACCCTGACGCACTTCATCGCCGCCATGGGCACCAGCGGCACGTTCATGGGCAACACCCGCCGCCTGCGCGAGCTGAACCCCAAAATCCAGTGCATCAGCATGCAGCCGGACTCGCCCTTCACGGGCCTGGAAGGTCTGAAGCACATGCCCACGGCCATCGTCCCGCCCATCTACGACCCCGAACTGGCCGACCGCAACATCTGGGCGGAAACCGAACCCGCCTACGCCATGTGCAAACGCCTCGCGAGTGAACTCGGCGTCATGGTCGGCGTCTCCGCAGGCGCAAACGTCGACACCGCCCTCCGCATCGCGCAGGAAGAATCCGACGCCGGCCGCGAAGCCGTCATCGTCACCATCCTCTGCGACGGCGCAGAAAAATACCTCAGCGAACGCTTCTGGACAGAAGAGTAAACATCGCCGTAAGTACAGGATGAAGGGAAAGCGTGAATAAAGTCAGTCTGACGAAATGGCCTTTCGGAAAAGCCGTTGTATTCTCTGTCGTCTTGAGTGCCTTGCACGCGGTTCTTCATTTGAGATGGAAAGCACTAAGATATCGCTCCTTTGGGCCACGCCCTCTCGGAGCTCAAGTGTTTATCGCGCTTCAAACCCTCGTTCTTATGGTGATATTCACGATTCTCATGACCCGCGTAAGTGACGAAGAGAGCTCTGCCCCCAAGGGCCGTTATTACCTCGGGTTTGCGGTGGCGTTGGTGGCATGGCTTGTTGCGGATTTTGTTGTGTGAGGAGTGGGAAACGGTACGAAGCCATCACGCCCCAGCACCACTCGCAAACACCACAACCTTCTCCCCCGCGCTCGAAGCCCGCATCGAATCCTCGGTCACCAGCAGCGTCGTACCCGGCACAATCTCTTTATCCAATGCCGCACGAAAATCCTGCGGCAGCCGCACGCGTGCACGCTCCTCTGCGGTCATCTCGTGCGCGCTTTCCCCTTGATCTCCAGACAGCGGCAACTGCAGCCACCGGAAATTCCCGCCATCCATCGACGTCAGCGTGAATCCCATGGTCTCCGTAATAGGGCCGTTCAACGTCACCGTCGCCGACCCAATCAGCACACCATTGCGCAGTACCATCAACCTGCGATCCTCGCCGCTCAGCACCAACGACATCGGCCCCGTTGGACTCTTCTCCGGCTGCCACATCACCGGTTCCTGCTGCGCCTGTTCCACACTTTGCGCAGCCTCCAGCAGATCCGGTGCAGGAGCCACACGCGGCACCGCATCGCTATCCGTCACCACTACCGTCATACCCAGCTTCGTCACGGTGTACAGCTTCTTTGAAAACTCGTACGGCAGGCGAACGCACCCATGCGATGCCGCATATCCTGGCAGATTGCCCGCATGCATCGCCACACCGCCCCACGTCAGCCGCTGCATGTAGGGCATCGGCGCATTGTCATAAAGATTCGAATGATGCATCACCTGCTTCTGTAACACGGTGAATACACCGGTCGGGGTACGATGCCCCTTCTTACCGGACGACAGCGTAGACACTGCGATCAAAACACCATTGCGATACACATACACCCGCTGCAACGACAGGCTCACGATCGCCAGCACAGGTCCCTCGGGCGCCAGCGACGGAGCCCATAAATACTGCCCTGGCTTCAGCGCACGAATCGTATCTGCGGCATCCGGCCCCGTGAGAGGAGGTTCAGCAGGAGGCGGCGGAACAGGCTTTTTCTTTTGTGCAACTGCGGCACACACCATTGAAGCCGCAAGACCCGCCACTACATCCCGCCGCGTCCAACCCATAGACCAAAGCCTCCGAAAATAAACCTACCGCACCGTCACCTGCTGAAATCCCAACCCACGCAACAGGCTTTCCATGCCCGTTCTCGCGTTAGCCCGTGCCGTGTCCAGTATGCCGTCATTCGATGCCGCCTGAAGAATCTGATTCTCCGCCAGCTTTTGCGTATCCATCTCCAGGCTCGGGTCCGCCTGCACCAGCAAACCCGTCGTCCGCGCAAATACCTTCGTCTTCGACGTATCAATCTTCGAAGTAAAAATCTGCGAAGGCGGCAGATCCACCGTCACGGAACGACCATCTACCTTCACTTGGTCCGGCTTCAACTGCGACAGATCCACCCCGGCAATCACCTGCCCATGAACAACAAGGATCAGCCGATCCCCAAACAACAAATCCGGCAACACCGCATTCTGGTGCTTGCCCTCAACCACCGTATCCACGGAATAGCTCACCGTCTCCAGCCGGTTCAGCCGCTGAATCTGGCTCACCACATCCGGCGCGCTGGCATTAAAGGTGTCACGGCCACCCAACAAATAACTCGCCACCTTCCCGGCAGCATCATTGTTGCCGGCATGCCGTAGCAGCCACACCGCGCCCACACATCCCAGCACAAAGAAGATCAACAAGCCCAGCAGCACCGCACCCACGCGGCTCTTCGGCTTTTCCTTGTACGCAATCCGCTGTTCGCGCGCCACCTCTTGCTGACGCCGCCGTTCTTCATCCACCACAGATTCGTTCGCCATACACAGTACGATGCGCGGCGCAAAATCGCGCTGCCTGAGCGCTGTTATACCTCAGCCAATTTTCTCTCACTGGCCTTCCACAACAGCATCGCGACGCACGGCACATACAGCAAAACAGGCGCCAGCCAAATCGCTCCCGGATACTGCGGAATCCGTGTACGCGCCACGGAATACAAGCTGGAAGCCACCACCGGCCCACCCACTGCAATCAAGCTGTTCAAGCTCGTCAACACACCCTGCAATTCACCCTGGCGCGACTCGTCCACGCTGCGTGACAGCATCGACTGCACCGACGGCAACGCAATTCCGCCCAGGCACAGCAACGGCAAAATCGACAACGCCGCCACCGTAGTCGACGCAATGGAATACAGCGCATACCCTGTCGTATCCGCTGCAATGCCTGCCAGAATGCTGCCTCGTTCACCCACCCAGCGTTGAAACCGCTCCGGCAGAATCGATTGAAAAACCGCATGCAGCAGCCCAAACAGCGCAAACGACACACCCACCATGAACGGTGTCCATCCAAAGCGACTGTTGCCGTAAATCACCCACAACACAGACGGCACCTGCCCCACCATGTCCATGGTGCAGAACACGTACAACATGGCCCCAATGCCGCGCAGACGAAACACATTGCGCAGCGACGCAAACGGATTCAACTGCCCCAGCGTAATCCGCTTGGCCTCCGTCACCTTTCGCGACTCCGGCAACACAAACACCGCCAGCACAGCACCGACAATGTTCAACGCAGCCGCCAGATAAAAAGGCGCGCGCAAAGAGTACATGCCGGCAATGCCGCCCAGCACCGGTCCTGCAATGAAACCCACACCAAAGCAGGCATTCATTTTTCCGAACGCGCCAGAACGTTCTTCTTCCGGCGTAATGTCCGCCAGGTAGGCATTCGTCACCGTCAGGTTCGCGCCAGAAAAGCCTGCCAGCGTGCGCGCTGCATACAGAATCCACAGCGTGGGCGCCAGGCCCATCATCAGGTCATCAAAGGCCGTGCCCAACAGCGAAAACAGCAGCACCGGCCTGCGTCCAAAGCGGTCGCTCAACGCACCCAGAACCGGCGAAGCAAAGAACATGCTCAACGCATAAGCAGAGAGCAAATAGCCATAGGCACGCGCAGGATCACCCGAGCCGTGCATCAACGTGCGCAGCAGTTCCGGCAACGTAGGAAAGACAATCCCGATGCCCATGGCATCAAGAACAACAACAAACAGGATAAGAAGGCGGGCTCGCGCCATAAAAAAGAAAACTCCACACACTACAAACATCGTGGTGCCGCAATCTGCGACAGCATGCACAAAGCGCGCTCAGAACGCGCTGCGCAATTACTTCACGGTTTGGGTGGAGATCCTCATCGGTGCGTCACATCAATCCGGAAAGCCGGACCAGTTGTGACGATACCACATCAACTTCTGAGTAAACCGGGCGTGTGCGGGCAAAAAAAACGGCCCTCCGGGAGGAGGGCCAATCTGCCTTGGTTCTCTCTGCTTTGGAGAGGTTGCTTGGCGAGCGGTTCTCTCAAACCGCTCAGCCAATCTTTTTGAGCGACCGGTGCTTCAAGTGCCCCGGCTGCTGAACTTGTCGGCGAAAGAGATTCCTTTCGCGAATCCTTGGTTGCCTTCCCGGAGTTTCACTCTGGGCGCCGTATGCGTGGCTGCGAATACGACGCCCGGTTTTCCCCGGAGGAGGGAAAGTTACTGGAGCGATCCGCCAGCGCTGGTTCCAGTTACGTTGTTGCTCGGACCTGCATTGGACGAAACCGCCGGGCTATCCATGCTCGCCAGGCTGTTATGCAGCAGCGTCACACGCACGCCGTTGGAAACCGTCTGCTCACCGTCAGCCGTGGAACCCGCCTTGGCGCGACCCATACCTGAGCGGTAGATGCGATAGATCGGCACCTGCTTCTCGGTCACGAGGTAGCGAACCACCGAGTCAGCCATTGCAGTCGAGGTCTGTACGCCACCGCGGCTGTAACCTTGCACTTCGATGATGTAGCCCTTCTCGCTGGCCAGCTTGTCGGCCATCTCATCCAGATCAGCCTTGCCCTTCGGTCCCAGCGTGGTGCGGCCCTTGGCGAAAGCTACAGGGGTCGATTCCACAGTCTGGTACTGATCCAGGTTCTGCACCGTTCCGTGCAGGGCTTCGGTCTTCGTTGAAGCTGTGGTTGCGGTTGTGTTTGCCTGGTCGGCACGGTTGCCTGCATCGGTCGCGTGCTGGTCGGCCAGGGTAGCCGCATCGTTAGCCTTCTTGATGCCTGCGGTAGCGCGTGCGTCTACGTCGCGAATGTCATTAGCGTTCTTTGCCTGCAGCTGATCCAGCTCGTTCACACGGTCACGGACCGGGTCCATTTGGCGCTTTACCCACTTCTTACGAGCCAGGGGGTTCATATGACCCCAGAAGCCTTCCTTGGACTGCATCTGCAAAGGCTGACCGGTCGAGTAGCTCGAAGTGTCCGCCGCATCCTGCTTGGCAGGCGCACTCTGCGTCTGCGGCGTGGTCTGGGTCTGGTCTGCACTCTGGGCGTAGGAGGGGATTGCAAGTGCGCCCGTCAGTAGCAGGGCTGAAACCGACAGTGTGGCAGTCTTCAACAAATCATTCTGCTTCTTCATAAGAGTGGTGCTCCTTCCGGGGGAACGTTTGCAGATCTTTCAGTGAAAGACCATTGCAACGCTTTACGCCGGATACAAGAGCAGGCAGCGTGCCAAACCTCAGGCCAATTCTGAAATCCACTTAAGTAACTATTTTTGTGCCACATCCAAGATATGCAAGGGATTGCACACCCAAAATTTCAAGGAATTTTCTTCCCTACGAAAAGAAGAATGTCACCACATTCTGCCCACCGCCTACCCACAGGCATGCAACTGCCTGCCAAAGGCAAATCCCTTGCACACAATGCATTAACCAGAAACGTCCTGCCTAAAACCAGACCGTCATTCTGAGCGCAGCGAAGAATCCCGTCACACTTCACCGCACCAGCGCCGCTCATCCCTTCCGACCACAAAGGCGCATGCCCCAGGTCGCGAAGCGAACCTGGGTTATCGCGCAAAGCGCGATCCGTCGCACGGAGTGCGAACCAGCGAAGCTCCTACGAATGAAATTCGTCATCCTGAGCGAAACGAAGTGAAGCCGAAGGACCTGCATTCCTCTCAACTCACT
>NZ_JAEDXV010000139.1:0-253 GCF_036877645.1 Terriglobus sp. ADX1 | reverse complement strand
CGGTGAACAAGTTGGGTGCGGCGTCTGCATTTGCGCTGGTATCGGCGCTGGCGGGTGCGTCCGCAGGAGTGAACTTGAGGTGGAAGTCATACTTGCCGTCCAGCCCGGTTTTGTTGATGACCGGACGTCCAGCATGAACTGCATGGCAAACGCGAACAGGTCCATGGAGACACCGGCAAAGGTGCAATCCCTTGCGCTTGCTGAGCCGCTGCACGAGACGTCGGGCAGAAAGTCTTTTCTCTCGGTGGGCTTT
>NZ_JAEDXV010000138.1:0-253 GCF_036877645.1 Terriglobus sp. ADX1 | reverse complement strand
GACTGCCGGGCTTTGAAGACCACGTGCAATTAGGCAACCGGCCAAATGGGATCTATATCCCACGTTTTCGCAACATTCATGACAAGCATCCTGACTTCGTGCGCGGATATGGCTTCCAGGGACGCGCGCCCGCGAAACCTGGTCGCGAGGCACAGATATGCCGGGATTCGGTGTCGACTTTAAGAACGCGCTGCGGGATCCGGGACCGTGGCATATCACCATCGGCGCATGGGGAGAATGCCTTCCCAACCAC
>NZ_JAEDXV010000137.1:0-253 GCF_036877645.1 Terriglobus sp. ADX1 | reverse complement strand
CGCCTTCTTAGGCAGTCAGAGTCTCCGCAAGCTAGAGCTGGAGGCACGCCGAGAGATCGGTGTTATCTTCGAAAATGCGCCCGCCATTCACAAGATGATCCATGTGTTTGAACAGGATTGGGAGCGTCGCAGCCCATGCAGGATGCCGTGCAACCGGCACTTGAACTGCCGGTGCGTCGCGTAGCGAAGATTGTTGCTAAGCACATCCATATGAAGCCGATGGTAGAGGAAGTGCTGGAGAGAGTGCTGGACC
>NZ_JAEDXV010000136.1:0-253 GCF_036877645.1 Terriglobus sp. ADX1 | reverse complement strand
ATTAGGATTCAGCCTCAGGGAGCCTCTGCCCTGATGCGATGGCTGCCGTCTAACCTTCGATCCAGACTGACGTTCTGGTATGTCGGTGTTTTGGCAGTGCTTCTTGTCGTGTATGCAGCGCTTGTCTGCGTTCCAATACGCAGTTCTTACCAAGCAAATTGTTCACGATGAAATTCAGGATGTAGTAACAGCCGAAGGCCTTCTTTACTTCGATCATGCTGGAGTATTGCAGCTTCGTCAGGATTACTATTCG
>NZ_JAEDXV010000135.1:0-253 GCF_036877645.1 Terriglobus sp. ADX1 | reverse complement strand
TATGCAGCGATCGCCTGGTATCACAACAAGGTTCCGCATACCGGCACGATGCAGGACTTTGTGCAGAAGGCACGCGAGTTTACGCGTGGCGAGTATGCGATTGCGCTGGATCAGGGCGATATGCTGCGCCCGCTGAATTCGATGCAGTGGCAACGAAGCTGGCGGGGTTCACGGGACTTTCTGTTGCGTATTGCAAGCAGGTAAAGCTGCGCATTGATCCTTCGCGCTTCCGTAAAGAGTTGCTACGCGATAA
>NZ_JAEDXV010000134.1:0-253 GCF_036877645.1 Terriglobus sp. ADX1 | reverse complement strand
ATTTTCGTTGCATTGGAAACTCGACTGAAAACTGCGGAGATGTTTTTCATGGGAGTCCAGCGCGATGCAGTGTTTTCACTGCATCGCTTCCCTGAGAGCAGAGGGGGACTAGTTTGGCATCAGGACGTGTCAATCACATGAATGACACCGTTCGATTGGTACACATCTGCAATGGTGACGGTCGCCATGCCGCCCTTCTCATCTTTCAACATGATCTTTCCGTCATGCGCCATTACCCACAGCTTGCCTCCGC
>NZ_JAEDXV010000133.1:0-253 GCF_036877645.1 Terriglobus sp. ADX1 | reverse complement strand
TCATGATGACAACGGCGGTGCGGGGACGCGCGCGACGTACTTCCTCCAGCAGAGACAAGCCTCCGCCGGGCATGCGCAAATCCATGAGCACCACATCTATCGGGTAAAGAGTGATAACTTCACGCGCTGCTGTGACGTGTTGGCAGCATGAACTGCGAATCCCATGCCCGATGCCACTTCACAACAGGCTTTGAGCACAGGAAGGTCGTCATCGACGACGAGAAGTTCAAGTTTGGGCTCGGACGGGGAGAAC
>NZ_JAEDXV010000132.1:0-253 GCF_036877645.1 Terriglobus sp. ADX1 | reverse complement strand
GCGCCAGACGATCCGCTGGCAGGCGATGCGCTTAACCACGATGCGCTGCTGGTTGCTGTCCAGGTATAGCTTCCCGAACCAAGGTTTGTAACCGTGATCGTTTTCGACGCAGGAGAGCTACCGACGTGCTGAGAAAGTCAGCGATTCCGGCGATACCTGCATGGTTGGCGGCGCCTGATTGGTGAAGGTATAAGTGCCGCCGTTGCTAAATCCGGGAACGGAGAGAAGCTGGCCTTCATCGTCTCCGTAGAAG
>NZ_JAEDXV010000131.1:0-253 GCF_036877645.1 Terriglobus sp. ADX1 | reverse complement strand
TACAGGAACTTGAATCTCTGTCCACCCGTTCAAAACGGAACGGGATATCTGCGCACCCTCAAACAAAACAAGCTCCAGTCGATTATGGATCGCAAAGAGAGCGGAGGTCGCCCCAAATGACACTTCTATACTTGCCAGCATGGCGCTAGGCGCCGTGATATTCCCCTGCGTAGTCGCATTTGCCTGCATGCCGCAGGATGACGGACGACGCCTTTAATTTTTTGGAACCACAAACTTAATCCGGGATGCGATC
>NZ_JAEDXV010000130.1:0-253 GCF_036877645.1 Terriglobus sp. ADX1 | reverse complement strand
TCAAGCGGCACGTTATAGAGCCGTGCGACAGCAAAGGGATCTTCTGAGAACGTGTCGTAAGTCCGCGTTGCTTGGCCAGCGCCCTGACGCGTCTTCCGCTCGGAAAGCTGCACTGCCGACGAAGGAGCTGAACACTCACGATCGTGCCATCAGGCTTGGGGGGAGGGGTGACAACTGGAGGGGCAATTGGCGCAGACACACTCGCAGCAACGGTCGTGTTCGGCTTATTTTGTAATGCGTTGATCTCGTTCTG
>NZ_JAEDXV010000012.1:0-145234 GCF_036877645.1 Terriglobus sp. ADX1 | reverse complement strand
AGACGATTTTACAGCCACTAAAACCGTAAACCCAATAGAAAGACGATTTTAGAAAAACAGGGGGAGGGGGTACCCCTGCCGTGGCATCTACCCCCGAAGCGAAACCAACTGATCCGTCATGATCTGGGTCAGTTCCGGCTTCTTCAATCCATGAACTTCCTCGTTGTACTTGTCCACCTTGCTGGACCAGTTCATCGAGCAGAACTTCGGTCCGCACATGCTGCAGAAAGCCGCTTCCTTGTAATAGTCATCCGGCAGCGTCTCATCATGCATACCGCGAGCGGTCTCGGGATCCAGCGACAGATCAAACTGCGCATCCCAGTCGAACGTATAACGAGCGTGCGAGATCGCATCATCACGATCACGCGCACCCGGACGATGCCGTGCAATGTCCGCAGCATGCGCCGCAATCTTGTACGCAATGATGCCGTCCTTCACGTCCTTCTCGTTCGGCAGACCGAGGTGTTCCTTCGGCGTCACGTAGCAGAGCATCGCCGCGCCGTGCCAGCCAATCATCGCCGCACCAATCGCACTGGTGATGTGGTCATAACCCGGAGCAATGTCGGTAACCAGCGGCCCAAGCACGTAGAACGGAGCGCCATCGCAAAGCTCCACTTCCTTGTCCACCTGCTCCTTGATCTTGTCCATCGGCACATGGCCAGGACCTTCGATCATCACCTGCACATCGTGCTTCCACGCACTGCGGGTCAACTCGCCCAATGTCGCCAACTCGGCAAACTGCGCCTCATCGCTCGCATCCGCAACGCATCCGGGACGCAGTCCGTCACCAAACGAGTAGCTGACGTCGTACTTCGCCATCAGCTTATGGATGCGTTCGATGTTCTCGTACAGGAAGTTCTGCTTGTGATTGCTCGTCATCCATTGCGCCATAATGGCGCCGCCGCGCGACACAATGCCTGTGATGCGCTTCGCCACCATGGGCACATACTGGATCAGCACGCCAGCATGGATCGTAAAGTAGTCCACACCCTGCTGCGCCTGCTCTTCCAGCACGTCCATGTAGATGTCGATGTTGAGATCCTCAACACGCTTCACACGCGAAAGCGCCTCATACAGCGGCACGGTACCAATCGGCACCGGCGAATGCCGCAGAATCGCCTCGCGGATCATCGGGATGTCGCCACCGGTCGACAGGTCCATCACAGTATCCGCACCATAGTGGACAGCGGTGTGCAGCTTGCGCAGTTCCTCATCCACATTGCTGGTGATGGCGCTGTTGCCAATGTTGGCATTGATCTTGCACAGCGAACCTACGCCGATGCACATCGGTTCCAGCTCAGGATGGTTGATGTTCGCCGGGATAATCATCGTTCCCTTGGCGATCTCCGCGCGGATAAACTCGGCTTCCAGCTTCTCCTTATGCGCAACGTAGGCCATCTCTTCCGTGATCAGGCCCTTGCGTGCAAAGTGCATCTGGCTCATGTTCCAGTCGCCGGTCTTGGCGGCTTCAGCCTTGCGGTTCACAATCCATTGCTCGCGCGGCTTTGGAACGGTGTAGTCGTTCCCGTTATGCTTGTGCCCGTTCGTCGATGTGCTCATGGATTCGTGTCTCCTGCCCAGATGCCATTCTTCGGCATAGCTGTAAGGCGAAGTATATCGTCAATGCAGGCCAGACAGCGCCTCCATCAGTCCGGTAACCGTAGCATCGCCGCAGGTGCAGGAGTAGAATCAGGGGTAGCTTATGTCCCAGTCCGGTCGCTCCTCCGTCAAGGTCATCGTCGCCACCGTCGTCATCGTCGGTGCTGTCCTGTTCCTCGCCATTGCAGGCGCACGTGACAGCAAGGCCACCAGCTACTACTGCACCATCGGCGAACTCCAGACCATGGGCCAGAAGGCCTACAAGCGCAACCTGCGTGTAGCCGGCAACGTGAAGCCTGGCTCCATCCAGCGCGCAGGCACGCACGCCCAGTTCGTCCTGCTGGAACAGGGCAAGGAACTCCCGGTGAACTACCAGGGCACGGAACCCCCGCCAGACACCTTCAAGGACGACGCCCAGGCCCTCGCCATGGGCCACCTTGGCCGCGACGGCGTCTTCCAGGCCACCGAACTTCAGGCCAAGTGCGCCAGCAAGTACGCCCCCGCCCCTAATGGAGCCAAGCCGGGCGCACCGCCCGCAGTTATGCCAAAGGCAGCCTCATCCGCTACGCTAGTGCTCCCAAGGAAATAGCTACGGTTCAGGTGCGTGGTTCTATCGTGTGCGAAGTCTCGACCGCTATCCGGTCTTCCAGCAAATACTGGAAATAGACAGGCCCAAAGAAGAACGTCATCACGCCGTGAGTGTTCAGGTCGATTGGATCGGATCGAAGTTCAGCGCGCATAACAAAGGCTGTGGCGATTGCTATCATGACCGCAATCAAGCAACCCACCTTCGGCAGTGAATCAAGCAGGTTCAGGTGTGTGCTCGACAGCAAGCTGAAATAGCTGACCTTGCCGGTAACTGTCTCTG
The DNA here is from genome assembly GCF_036877645.1 of Terriglobus sp. ADX1. NCBI lineage: Bacteria > Pseudomonadati > Acidobacteriota > Terriglobia > Terriglobales > Acidobacteriaceae > Terriglobus > Terriglobus sp. ADX1. The sequence goes on along the minus strand of NZ_JAEDXV010000012.1, from coordinate 142,767 downwards.
TGTAGCGGCGCGGCATACCAAGGTAGCCGATGGCCAATTCCGGAATGGCTCCGAACAGCACAAAGAGCACCGGCAGCATGCATAGATTCACAATGCTCCACTTAAGTGCCCGTCCGCGACCAGTTGCTTTCTTTATCCAATGCGCCTGAACGATAAGCCAGATCTCCCCAAAAAGGAGATTTGTGAAGACCAAAAGCAAGAGCAAGACGGTCCAGTGCAGACGCGGTGGTTGCAAAGTAGGGCGCAGGCGATACGCAGGCATGGCCGTCGACTCGTTCATCACGCCACTCTAACCAGCCCCGAGTAAAACGCCAACAAAATTCGCCGCTTATACTCAAGAACGATGCAGTCCAATCCCAATTTGGCAGCAGAGGTCACAAACCTCTCCCGGCTTTACGGCAGCTTCGCCGCGCTCAAGCGCGTCTCCTGCACCTTTGAATCGGGCGGATTTCACGTTCTGCTAGGCCCTAATGGCGCAGGCAAATCCACGCTCCTCCGCACACTCGCAGGGCTCATCACCCCGACATCAGGAACCGTGACAACCCTCGGCGGCACCCCCTTCAACGAGCGTCACCGCATGGCCTACATGAGCCACGCGCCCATGCTCTACGAAGAGCTCACGGCGATGGAGAATCTGCGTTACTTTCTGCGCCTGCAGAACCCTGGCGCCACCTGTGATTGCGTCGGTTCGCCAGAGATGGCGTTGCGCGCCGTCGGCATCGATCCGTTCTTGACGCGCCCCGTATCGCAGTTCTCGCAAGGTATGCGGCAACGCGTCTCCATGGCGCGCGCGTTGGTCAGCGATCCCGAGCTTCTGCTACTCGACGAGCCCTTCAGCAACATGGACGTCACAGGCGCAAAGGAACTCGTCACTCTTCTGCTCGACTTCCGCACATGGCCGCTGACCGGCGGTCGCAAGCGCACAGTCATCGTCACGACCCATCAGTTCGAGCTCGTCCAACACGCCGCCGACTCCGTCATTCACATGCGCCACGGCAGCATCGTCACGCCAGACGCTGAGGCTGCTGCATGAAGACGAACGCCGCGCGCCTGCTGGACAAACTCAACATCAAGTACGAAACCCGCGAGTACGAAGTAAATCCTGAAGACCTCACCGCTGGCACTGTCGCACGCAAGATCAACATGCCCGTCGAACAGGTCTTCAAGACGCTTCTCTGCCGCCTCAACGACGGCGAATATGTCTTCGGTGTCGTTCCCGGCAACAGCGAACTCGACCTGAAGAAACTCGCTGTAGCCGCAGAAGCAAAAAAGGCCGAACTCGCGTCATTGAAAGACGTCGAACCGCTCACCGGCTACATCCGCGGTGGAGTTACCGTTATGGGCGCAAAGAAGGCTTACCGAGCATTCGTCGATGAGACGCTGGAACTCTTCGACACCATCAGCGTCTCCGCAGGCACACGCGGCCTGCAACTTCTTCTCGCTCCCGCTGACTACATTCACGCAGCCGAAGCCGAAGTCGCCGATCTGACCAAAGACGGAGTCACCGTCGAATGATCTATCTCCGCATCGTCTGGCTTCATCTCCGCAAAGACCTCCAACTCGAATGGCGCAGCCGCGAAGCTGTCGCAGGCATGCTTTTCTTTACGCTGCTCATCGCGGTCGCCTTTGCCATGGCATTCGATCCTACGGGCTATCCCGCAATGGCACGTCAGATGAGCGGTGGCCTGCTCTGGGTGGGCCTGCTCTTCGCCGCAACAACATCACTCAACATCTCCTGGGAACGTGAACGCCGCAATCAGGTGATGGACGCGCATCGCATGAGCGCCGCACCGCCGTCCGCACTCTTCCTTGGCAAAGCCGTGGCGAACTTTCTCTTCGTGGCATTCATTGAGGCCGTCCTTGCACCGGTCTTCATCATCTTTTACAACCTGCATCCACTAGGCGAACTGAAGTGGCTCTGGCTGATCCTTCCGCTCGGAACATGGGCCATCGTGGCGAACGGCACGTTTTTTGCCGCTCTTGGTCTGCGCAGTCGCAACCGCGCGCTGATGCTGCCGGCCATCCTCTTCCCCATCTCCATCCCGGCTCTGCTCGGTGTCACCCAGGCCACCACCGCCGTCATTACCGGCGATTTTGAACCCGGCATGTGGGTGCGACTCATCTTCGGATTCGACGTCATCTTCACCACCGCCTGCATCCTGCTCTTCGAAACCGTCCTCCACGCCGAATAACGCCCCGGAAATCTGCGAAGACGATAGACTGTAAGACGATCATGAAGCGTCTTTTCTGGATGTTGTGCGGCCTGAGCGTGGCCCTGCTGGCGTGGGGTTTTTACGAAGCGGTATTCGTTGCCCCTGTGGAAGCCACCATGGGGTCCATCTACCGTATTTTTTACTGGCACGTCCCGATCAATATCTCCGCCGAGATTTTCCCGTACGTGAATATGATCGCGTCGATCGGCTACCTGTGGGCGCGTCGTAAGAACCATTCGCTCGCTCTGAAGCTGGACGCGCTCGCAATCGCGACTGCGGAAATTACTGTTCTCTACGTTGGCCTCGGGCTTGCAACAGGCATCTTGTGGGGACGCCCCGTGTGGGGCATCTGGTGGGCATGGGATGCTCGCCTCACCAGCGCACTCATGCTGTTTCTGCTCTACGTCAGCTACCTGTTAGTGCGCAGCTTCTCCTCCGGCGGCCAAGGCCCTGTCATCGCCGCCGTCCTCAGCGTATTTGCTGGCATTGACGTCCCCATCGTCTTCATGAGCATCCGCTGGTGGCGCACTCAGCACCCCGCTCCCGTGCTCACAGGCGAGGGTTCGCTCGACCCCAGTATGTGGCCCGCTTTCCTTTGGAATATGGCCGCGTGGTTCTTCTGGGGTTGCACACTCATCTGGGCGCGTTACGCCATCGTTCGCCGCGAACAGCAGATCGCTGAACGCGAAGCTATGGAAGCACTGGAGGCATAAGCATGGAACCCACCGTCAACAGCATGCACTTCCTCTGGGCCGCGTATATCCTCGTCGCCGTCGCGAATATTGCACTGGTCATCTGGCTTGCAGCACGCTGGTCTGCCGTGAACCGGAAGCAATCGTAACGTGAACGTAAGCCGCTCCATCGCTCTTGCTTCCCTGCCGCTGCTGCTGCTTGCAGGCGGATGCCGTCGCATGCGTTTCCCGCAGCTCGCAGCCAACTACCGCGAGTACGCGTATGTGGCCAACAACGCTGTGGGCACCGTCACCGTTCTCGACCTGGTGAACTTCCGGGCGGACCGCACATTGCAGGTAGGCGCGCAACCCAGCGCGATTGCTGTGAACCCCACGCGCAATGAAGTCTACGTAACCAACTCTGGCAGCAGCACCGTCACCGCCATCAACGCCGACAACAACTCCATCGCCGCCACCATTGGAGTGCAGCGAGGCCCTACCGGCATTGACGTTGATTCCACCGGCAAGCGTGCCTATGTCACCAACGCAGACTCCAACTCCGTCAGCGTCATCGATCTCGCAACGCATCGCAGCATTGCAACCGCCGCCGCAGGCATCCAGCCCGCCACCGTGCGCGTGTCTCCCGATAATCGTTCGCTGGTTGTAGCCAATCGTGGAGCGGGTTCCGTATCTGTGTATGCCATTGGCGAAGACAATCCATTGCAGCTTCGTTCCACTTACGACAAGTGCTCCGGCGCAGCCGACATCGCCATCCTCGGTGACTCCTCCAAGGCATTCATCTCCTGCCCGGGCAATAACGAAGTCATGGCGGTCAGTCTCTCTTCAGCACCTGGTTCATGGGAAGCCAAGCAAGACCCCGCATCCATGCAGGATCATCTGCTCGCACGTTTGCGTGTCGGCAAACAGCCCGGCCACATCGCGTTGAAGCCTGATAGCGGTGAGATCTTCGTCAGCAACTACGGCTCGGACAGCATCAGCGAAATCTCAACCTACACCAACGAAGTGGGCGGCACCTATCTCATCGGTACACAGCCCACGCAAGGCATGGTCGGTGCAGACAACACGTCGCTATGGGTCGCGGCTAACGGATCAGACTCCGTCAATCTCTATTCCATTGACGATGGCCGCATGTCCAACAGCATCCATACCGGCCCCGGCCCCGATGCCATGGCCATGTCCCCAGGACAGCCTGTGTTGCTGGTAGCCGACTCACGCGGCGCAGACGTAGCCGTCATTCGCACACGCGCCTCACGTGGTCCTGAATTGTTCACCATGTTGCCTGCGGGACCACATCCTGTAGCCATCGGCATCAAGGCATACAAGGCGCATTAGGCCACGCGTTCACGCACCATCTGTTCAATGCGGGAGCGTACTTCCTCCCGCGACAGAGCTCCGGGATCGAAATACAAATTCAGCGCCAGACCATCCAGCACAGCTCCAAATGCTGCAATAATCGCGCGACGCTTCTCTGAATTCGGCTCAAACAGTTCAGGCACCAGGTGCAGTTTTGCGTCCATCCCCTTCATACACAAAGCAGAATGCAGCTCCGCCAGACGCTCCTGCTCATGCGGATGCCGGATCGCATACATTTTGAATTCCAGGTAAAGCATCACGCGTTTGCGATCACACAACATGGCTTCCATGTGATCCACAAGCGCAGCCACCTTCTCTTCGCGCGATGATTCCGGCGTAAGCCGTGTTCGATAAAATTCCCCGTCGGCTGCAATGTGCTCTTCAATCAACGCAAAGAAGAGGTCTTCCTTGTTCGCAAAGTGCGAGTACAAGGCACCGCGGGTCTTGCCTGCTTCCTCCGCGATATCCTGCAAACGAGCGACTTCAAACCCATCGCGCGCAAAGACGCGCCGTGCCGCAGCCATCAGATCTTTTCGTGTCTGGATGGCTCGTTCCTGCGTACGATGTTCGGAAATGACTTTTCTCACAGGCAACTTATTGAATCCCTGCCATTGGACGCGACATCTATCGGTAAAGATACATGCGCGTATGTTTTCTGTGAGATAACGTCCCTGCGCAGGATCTTTCGCCAAGGAGCATTCATGACCATGCCGGCCATCCGCCGCGTGAACCAACGCACTCCCCTCGCACACAGCGCTACCCGTGCGGCTTTTCTTCTTGCCGGAGCAGGTATCGTGCTGCTGGCAACAGGCTGCGAAAGCAAGCCCGCCCCACAGCAGCAAATGGGCGCACTGCCTGTTTCCGTGGTCACGGTGCAGCCGTCCGATGTCGCCCTGAACGACCAGTGGGTGGGCACACTGGATGGCTTCGTCAACGCGCAGATCCAGCCGCAGGTAACGGGTTACCTCATCCGCCAGGACTACCGTGAAGGCTCTGTTGTCAGCAAGGGACAGGTCTTGTTTGAGATCGATCCTCGCCCCTTCCAGGCATCGCTCGATCAGGCCAAGGGCCAGGTTGCATCCGCAGAAGCTGCACTGGGTCAGGCCCAGGCCGCACTGAAGCTGGCAGAGATCAACGTCACCCGCGATACCCCGCTCGCAGAACAAAAGGCAATCGCCCAGAGCCAGTTGGATCAGGAAGTCCAGACCAAGGCGCAAAGCGAAGCCAATGTGGCCCAGGCAAAGGCACAGATCGCAACAGCACGCGCTGCAGAAGAGACAGCAACAATTAACCTCGGCTTCACAAAGGTGCGTTCGCTCATCTCCGGTGTTGCAGGTCAGGCCGTCACGCAGATCGGCAACCTTGTATCACCGCAGACCGCGCTCACTTCCGTTTCGCAGCTTGATCCCATCAAGGTGTACTTCTCACTCAGCGATAGCGAATACCTTGCACTCATCAGCCGCACCGGTTCCAACGATTCCGATCTGCTGAAGAACGCAGCCAATGTTCCGCTGACACTCACGCTCTCCAACGGTGATGCGTATCCGCACAAAGGTAAGATCGCTTTCGTCGATCGTCAGATGAATCAGCAGACCGGCGCCATCCGTATCGCTGCCGTCTTCCCGAATCCCAATAATGTCCTGCGCCCGGGCCAGTTTGGCCGTGTCTCCGCCACCACACAGCTTCGCCGCAACACCATCACCGTGCCTCAGGCAGCGGTGACCGATGTGCAGGGTATGAAGCAGGTGTACATCGTGGATGCAGGCAACAAGGCGCACGCCGTAACGGTGCAGCTTGGTTCCGAGTCCGGAAACAACTGGATCGTGAACTCCGGTCTGGCGCCGGGAAGCCGCGTCATTGTGGACAATCTGCAGAAGCTGAGAGAGGGTGCGCCCGTCGCTCCACATGCTCCGGCTCCTGCGAGCGCAACACCCGCGGAAGCGAGGTAAGTTCGTGTCAAAATTTTTCATCCGGCGACCCATTGTCGCCATTGTGATTGCCATTATTACGGTCATCGTCGGTGTGGTTTCCATGCTGACGTTGCCCACGTCGCAATATCCCGACATCGTTCCGCCTGAAATTCTGGTGCAGGCCACCTATCCAGGCGCCGATGCGAAAACCTTGTCGCAAGCCGTTGCCACACCGATCGAGCAGCAGATGAACGGCGTGGACAACATGCTGTACATGTATTCGGTCAACGCCAACAACGGACAGACACAGGTCTTTGTTGACTTTGATGTCAAGACGAATGCCGACACAGACCAGATTCTGTCGCAGCTTCGTGTCTCGCAGGCACAGGCACAGCTTCCCGCTCAGGTGACAACAGCAGGTCTCACCGTGCAGAAGGCGCTCACCTCGCCCCTGATGCTCGTCGGCATTAACTCAAACGACAAGAAGTACGATCAGGAGTTCCTCACCAACTACGCCATCATCAACGTGCAGGACGAAATTGCGCGTGTACCCGGCGTAAGCCGCGTGCAGGTATTTGGCGGCCAGTACGCCATGCGTATCTGGGTTGATCCCAACAAACTTGCAAACCTTGGCGTCACCGCGACCGATGTCATCACTGCCCTGGGAACTCAGAACACCGTGAACCCTGCGGGACAGATTGGTGGAGAACCTGTTCCTAACGGACAGCAGTTCACCTACACCGTACGGACCCAGGGCCGTTTGGTGGATGAAAAGGAATTCGAAAATATCGTAGTGCGTGCCAATCCTGACGGATCGGTGCTACACCTGCGAGACGTTGCGCGCGTTGAACTCGGACAGCAGCTCTATAGTCTTTCCGCACGTTACAACGGCGCACCCGCCGGCATGATGGGTATTTACCAGTTGCCCGGTTCAAACGCGGTACAGGTGGCAGAGCAGGTGCGCAAGCGCCTGGACGAACTGCAGAAGACCTTCCCTCCAGGCATTAAGTACGACGTGCCGCTGGATACCACCAAGGCCGTCAGCGCAGGTATTCACGAAATCGCTCTTACGCTTGGTATCGCTCTTGTACTCGTGATCCTGGTGGTATTCGTCTTCCTGCAGGGCTGGCGCGCCACGCTGATTCCATTGCTCGCCGTCCCGGTCTCACTCATCGGTACGTTCGTGCTCTTCCCCCTGCTCGGCTTCAGTATCAATACGCTGTCGCTCTTCGGCCTCGTACTCGCCATCGGTCTCGTCGTCGACGACGCCATCATCGTGGTCGAAGCCGTCGAACATCATATTGAGCAGGGCTTGTCGCCTACGGATGCAACCATCAAGGCTATGGAAGAGGTAGGGGGCCCCGTCGTCGCCATTGCCCTCATCCTTGCAGCGGTGTTTATTCCAACCGCGGCCATCCCAGGCATCACCGGTCGTCTGTATCAACAGTTTGCCGTGACCATCGCCATCTCGGTGCTCATCTCGGCATTCAACGCTCTTACGCTCTCGCCCGCTCTCGCCGCTCTGCTGCTGAAGCCCAAGGACCACAACAAGAAGCCAGGCCTCCTTGGACGCTTCTTTGATTGGTTCAACCGCATCTTTGGCCGCACCACGGAAGCCTACGTGGGAACATCGCGCGTTCTCATCCACAAGTCTGGTGCCACGATGGTTGCGCTCGCCCTCATCGCCGTGGTCGCTGTCTTTATGGGTTCGCGCCTGCCTACCGGATTCATCCCTCAGGAAGATCAAGGGTATCTCTTCGCTGCACTGCAGCTACCGGATGCCACCAGTCTCCAGAAAACGGATGAGGCTGCACAGCAGGTCACAAAGGCTCTTCTTCAAACGCCTGGTGTTGGTGGTGTGGTCGCCGTCAACGGCTTTAGCCTGCTGACGCAGGTACAGAGCACCAACAGCGCCTTCTTCTTCGTCTCTCTCAAACCGTGGGACGATCGAAAGACCAAGGAAGAGCAGATCGAGGCGATTCAGGCTTCCGTCGGACAGAAGCTGATGGGCAATCCCGCCGGATTGGCATTCAGCTTCCCGCCACCAGCTATTCCCGGTATCGGAACCTCGGGTGGTGTCACCATGGTAGTGGAGGATCAATCGGGTAAGGACGATCCCAATTTCCTTACTCAGAACCTTTACGCCTATCTTGGCGCACTCAAGAAGCGTCCTGAGATTGCAGCAGCCATTCCGTCGTACCTGCCTGCCGTACCGCAGCTCTACGCCGAAGTCGATCGCGAAAAGGTAATCCAGCAGCAAGTGGACCTGAACAGTGTCTACAACACCATGTCCACCTTCATGGGCGGCTACCTGGTCAACTACTTCAACCGCTTTGGTCGTCAGTGGCAGACTTACGTGGAAGCCGAAGGCGCATCGCGTACGAAGATTGACAATATCAATCAGTTCTACGTGCGTAGTGCAAACGGAAGCCAGGTGCCACTCGCATCGCTGGTTCACGTTAAGCAGATCAACGGACCGGAGTTCGTTCTCCGCTTCAACGAGCACCCCGGCGCGCAGTTGAACGTCACCGGCGCTCCAGGCTATAGCTCGGGACAGGTGCGAAAAGCGTTGGAAGAGACCTTCCAGCAATCGATGCCAACCGGCATGGGTTATGACTACACCGGCATGAGCTACCAGGAACAGAAGGCAGCGCAAGGCGTGCCAGCATGGGTCGTCTTCGGTCTGTCGCTGCTCTTCGTCTTCCTGATTCTCGCGGCGCTGTATGAAAGCTGGAGCCTTCCCTTCAGCGTTCTGCTCTCCACACCGGTCGCTATTCTGGGTGCGTATCTTGCGCTCAGCGTGCGCTCCATGGAAAACGACATCTTTGCCACCATCGGTCTCATCATGTTGATCGGTCTCTCGGCAAAGAACGCCATCCTGATCGTGGAGTTCGCCGTCCTCAGCTACAAGGAAGGCAAGTCCATCGCAGACTCCGCACTGGAAGCCGCAAGACTTCGTTTCCGTCCCATTCTGATGACCAGCTTCGCCTTCGTCTTCGGTTGCCTTCCCTTGTGGACTGCAACGGGGTCGGGCGCAGTATCACGACGCATCCTTGGAACCGTGGTGATCGGTGGCATGTTGCTGTCGTCCATCATCGGTATCCTCATGGTGCCCGTCACCTTCTCCGTCGTGGAGTACATCTCGCATCGCTTCGGTAAGGGCGGTAAGGGGACAACGATGGATTCCAAGCCGGATTTTGATCCCGTAGCCGCGGCTGCCGCAGATGGAGGTCACCACTAATGCGACACCCAGCAATCACATCTCTCATTGCGCTTGCGTTGATTGCCACCACTGGTTGCAACGTCGGTCCCAAATACACGCGTCCGCAGGTGCCGGCACCACCGGCATTCCGCGGCGCAGACGAAGCCGTCGTCTCCAGCGATCCCACCCAGTCCATCGGTGATCGCAAATGGAGCGAGATCTTCCGCGAGCCTGAACTGCAGCAGTACATCCAGCAGGCTCTCGCAGCCAACTACGATCTCCGGATCGCAGCGCAGAAAGTGCTCGAAGCGCAGTCGCAGGTGAAGATCACGCGCGCAGGCCAGTTCCCCACCCTCAACGGTGGTGGCTCCGGCCTTGGTGCGGAACTGCCGGATTCGCTCAGCAGTCAGATTGGCTCTCCGCTCACTGCAGGCAGCCTCAATCTTTCTGCTGCATGGATCCCTGATTTCTGGGGCCTCTACCGCAAGCAGACAGAAGCTTCACGCGATCAACTCATCGCGCAGGACTGGGCGCGCGCGGCAGTGCGCATGTCCCTCGTCAGCCAGGTAGCCACCACGTACTTCACGCTGCGTTCGCTCGACGAACAGATCGCCGTTGCGCAGAACACACTGAAGGCGCGGCAGGATTCAGTTCGTCTCACGCGCACGTTGACCGACGGTGGCCGCGCGCCGCTTTCGGATCTCCGTCAGGCTGAGCAGCTCCTCTATACGGCTACATCCGCAATCCCTGCACTGGAACAGCAGCGTGAACAGCAGGAGAACGCAATGCGTCTTCTGCTGGGCCAGACTCCCGGCCCGGTCACGCACACAGACGCATCGGCACTCGCGCCTGTGCCGCAGGATCTACCTGTAGGTGTTCCATCGCAGCTACTGGAACGTCGCCCGGACATCCAGCAGGCGGAAGCACAGCTGAAGGCAGCCAACGCAAACGTTGGTGTGGCCAAGGCACAGTTCTTCCCGCAGCTCTCGATTAGCTTCTCCGCGGGTCTCGGTGGAGACAGCTTCTCCAACCTCTTTGATCCGTCTGGCCGCACCATCTACGGCATCGGTTCGCTCGCACAGCCGATCTTCGCAGGCGGCAAAATCCGCGGCCAGTACGAGCTTTCGAAGCAGCAGAAGGAAGAGATGATTCTGAGCTATCAGAAATCCATCCTCACAGCCTTCCGCGATGTGTCGAACGCCTTGATCGCCGTAAACAAACAACGCGCCACACGCGAAGAGCAGCAGAAGCTCGTCGCAGCCGCGCAGGATGCAACGCGTCTCGCACGTGTTCGCTACCAGGCAGGCGCCGCAACCTATCTGGAAGTCCTCACCAACGACTCCACCCTCTTCTCCGCGCAGTTGAACCTCATCAACGCGCAACAGAGCGAGGCGGTTTCGCTGGTGCAGCTCTACCAGGCACTCGGTGGCGGCTGGCAGTAACAACGACACATCGCAAACGTAAGAAGCCGGATCAACTGATCCGGCTTCTTACTTTGCAACAGAAACATCACCTCACAGAGGTGTTCTCGTTACATCTCAGCGAAGCTCTCACGATCGAAACCATCATCCCGATCGAAGCGAAACTCAAACGGTCCAAGACCGCAATCCCAACCGAAGCGAAGCCTGCGGTCGAAGACCGTCAAGCGAAGCTCGTACAGTCGAAGACCGTCATCCCCACCCAAGCGAAGTTTTTACGACCGAATCCCCACCAAAGCGAAGCTCCAACGGTCGAAGACCGTCATCCTGAGCGAAACGAAGTGAAGCCGAAGGACCTGCATTCCTCTCAACTCTCTCCAACGCTACGGGAAACCTCAATCCGAACGACCACTAAGCCTGCAGTGCAGTAATTAACTGCTCCACGTCCCGTATCGGCGGATGACATGTCGTGCCACTGCACACCAGCGCATACACACCATCCTGACGAGGCATCTTCGCCACCGTCTCCATCAACGCAGGCGGCAACGCCTCCATCTGCTCCGGCTTCACACGGATCACCGTACGATTCACGGCAAACGGTGTCTGCGCAATCAACTCCAACCGCGCCGCTTCTTCACCATCGCCAACAATCACCACCTGCACCGGCGGCCGCGACAGCCGTCCCAGCGCCAGTGCAAACGTCGCCGCATACAAACCAAAGTGCTCCACGATACCCGCGAAAGTCTCCAGCGTCTCCTGCGCGTTATCGCGATACATCTGCTTGCCGTTCAACTCATGCAGCCGCAACAGCAACATCGCCGCCGCAGGATTACCCGCAGGCGTAGGCGCGTCCTGAATCGGCTTGCGCCGCGTAATCAAAGCGCCAATCAACTCCGCCGCATCGGAAGGCGTGTCATAGAACCCGCCACCACGACCGTCATAGAATCGTCGCAACAGTGTCTCCGCAATCTGTTCCGCGGCAACGTAATACGCCTGCTCACCACACGTCTCCCACACATCCAGGCAGGCATGAGCAAGGAAAACATAATCATCCAGAACGCCCTGCACCTGCTTCGCACTCCGCGATGAATCGACATAAGCCACCACATGCGCAACCGCGCCATCCTGCAGCGCAGCACCAAGCACACGATCCAGCGACTTCTTCGCAAACGCAATCGCCTTCGGCATCTGCAACACGCGCCCCGCAGTCACAAAAGCAGAGATACACATCGCATTCCAGCCCGTGTACAGCGTGCGATCAATCAACGGCATGGGGCGCTTCAGGCGAGCCTGATACAACTTCGCACGCACCATCTTCAAAAGCATCGGAGCCAGCGCTGCATCCACCCAGGCATGTTCCGCAGCCTTCTCCAGCGTCATCGGGCGGAACAGCACATTGCGCGAAGTATCGTGGTGCATATCGCCCACAGCGCCAATGTCGTAATACACCTCAGCAAACTTCAACTCTTCTGGCGTGAGAACCTCCGCAGTCTCTGCACGCGACCACGTAAAGTAGTTGCCATCGTCGTTCAACGATTGATCGGCATCCTGCGAAGCATAAAACCCGCCACGTTCGCGATCGCACAACCACTCGTCCATCCACTGCACAATGCCACGCGCCGCCGCTGCGCATTCCGCATCGGCAAACGTCTGGAACGCATGACAGTAACTCCTAAGCATTTCGGAGTTGTCATAGCTCATCTTCTCGAAGTGCGGCACAATCCATCGCTCATCCACCGAGTAGCGATGGAACCCGCCTCCAAGCTGGTCGTAGATACCGCCTCGCGCCATCTTCTTCAGCGTCGTCAACACGGCTTCCGCACTCAACACCGCATTCGCTTCACCACGCGACGCGATATCCGTCAGCATCGTAATCGCACCAGGATGAAGAAACTTTGGCTCCGATCCAAAGCCACCATGCACCGGATCAAACTGCTTCAGAGCCGAGTCCACCATGCGATGCAGCAACGCAATGCCCGCACCATCGCGCTCCAGATCACTCATCGCACCAGAGAACGTTTCGCCCTGCTCAATCGCCTCCATCACGCTCGATGCAGACTCAAAAACATCTTCGCGCTGATTCTGATAGGAAGCGGCCATCGTCATCAGCACACGCCGAAACGAAGGACGACCATACCGCTCTTCCGGTGGGAAATACGTGCCACCAAAATAAGGCCGCCCATCCGGTGTAAGAAATGCCGTCAAAGGCCAGCCACCCTGCCCACTGATCGCAGCCACCGCAGCCTGATAACGCGTGTCCACGTCCGGCCGCTCATCACGATCCACCTTCACCGCGATGAAGTGTTCATTGATCAGCGCCGCAGTCTCCGCGTCTTCATACGACTCGCGGTCCATCACATGGCACCAGTGGCACCACACCGCCCCCACATCCAGCAGCACAGGCTTATCCTCGGCCAGCGCACGCTCAAAGGCCTCAGGCCCCCACGGAACCCATTGCACCGGTTGGTGCATAGCCGAGCGCAGATACGAAGAAGACGAGGTGGAAAGCGCGTTTGCAACGATTTCAGACATCTTGTCCAGTGTACTTTGCCCACAACGCGAACGAGGCAGAGAGTGTTCTCTCTGCCTCGTTCGTTCTTTCGTTTGTAAAGCCTACTTCTGAGGAGCCGCCCCCTGAAATGGAGGCAACGGCGGAGGTGTATTCGTCAGAGGCCTCGGCGGTTCCGGATCCTTCGGAGCAGTCAGTCCCGGAATCACAGGAGCCGTCGTGATGTTGCCCGTTGCAGCCTGTTCCAGGTTGATGCCGTAGCGATCCAGCGTATTCGCCAGAAGCTGCTGCAACGAAGCGCGGTCACGCGCATACACAGCGGTAGCCGTAATCAGGCTGTTTTCTGCCGTAGCCAGGTTACGTTCCTGCTGCAGTACGTTCGCCGTCGTCGAAGAACCCAGGCGGAAACGCTTCTGTTCTGCGTCCAGAGCCTGCGCCTGGTAGTCACGCGTTGCCTGTGCAGCCACAACGGAAGCGCGATCGTTCGTCAACGCGTACTGGCCGTTAATGACCTGAATGCGGGTCTGCGTGTAAAGCTGCTGCAAACGCATCTGCGCCTGGCGATATTCCATCTGCGAACGCGCCTGATCGGCCTGCGCCGGGCGGTTGCGGATCGGAATCTGTAACGTCGCACCTACGCCACGATCCGGAGCGCTGTTGTTGAACGCACCAGAGAACGCAGTGCCATACGCACCATAGTTACCCAGACCGCAGTTCGGCAGCGTGGGATTGTTCGTACATGCAGAGCTGGCGGGATTCGCCGTACCGGCAATACCCGTGCCACCGTAGAACGCATACGCATTCAGCACCGGCAGCAGACCATTCTTCTCTGCGCGAATCGTGATCTTATTGTTCTCCATATTCAGGATCGCCTGTTCAATGGAGGGATTGTTTACGTAAGCCTGCTTCACCAGGTCTTCTACCGGAGTATCTTCTTCCGGCAAACGATCCAGGCTCACACGGTCCGTAGGAACCACCGGTGCGGTTGCAAGCTGCGGATCGTTCAGATCACGCACAATCGCCTGCTTCATCACCAACTGCTGATACTCCAGGTTCGACTGCGACGTCACCAGCGATTGACGATCCGTACTCACAGCCTGATCGCTGTTCACAATATCCAGCGGTGCCAGTGTTCCAATCTCAAGCTGACGGCGGTTGTCGGAAGCCAGCTTCGTGGACTGTTCCAGCGCACGTTCCTTTGCCTGCACATCCTCGTACGCACTCACCAGGTTCCAATAGATGCTCTCCACCTGCGTAACCGTGTAGATCACCTGCTGACGGAAAGCCGAATCCGTAATACGGCGATTGTTCTTTGCCTGCACCACGAAGCGGCCCTGAATCCACGGACCAAATCCCTGCAACAGGTTCTGTGTCACGGTCGCCTTAAAGTTCGAGTTGAACTGCGGCGTATACGCGCTCAGGTATGAGGTCGAAGTCACACGCGAGTTGTTATACGTCACGCTCAACTGCGTACCCGTCAGGAATCCCTGCTGATAGCCAAAGTTGTACGTCGCCGTATCGGTCGTCGTGGAGTTCGGGTTAAAGATGCTCGTACCACCGGGCGCAATCGAGCTCTCGTACTGCAGCGTGCCCGTAACCAGAGGATCGCGGTTCAGCGGCGTAGGTCCGCCACCATTGGTCGAAAGCACAAGTCCTGAAGCACCTGTACCGGAACCACCCGACGACGTCGTCGTTCCACCAGGACCACCACCACCTGTCACGGTCGTTGAAGTGCCGCCCAGAGTATTGGTCACCAACCCCGTCGAAACACCGCGCAATGAGCTGCCGGCCTTAGCGCGCAGGATATCGGTATCCGCAATGTCCAGGTTGACGCGCGCAATCTCGATATCGAAGTTGTTTTCCAACGCCAGCAGAACCGCGTCCGAAAGGCTCAGATACACCTTTCCATCGCGAAGCAGATCAGCGAGTCGCGGCGTGTTGCTCAACCGCGGAGCGTTGTAATCAGTGGCCGTATACGGCGCAATCGGATTCTTCCAGTGGCTCTTGAGGTTGCTGTAATCCTTACCGGTTTCACGCAGATACAGAGGTCCGGGGTGAGCCGGCTCAGGAGCCTGCGGGATTCCCGGCGCGCCAGTAGTGTCAATCTGCTGCGCCTGCGGAGCGGCAGGTGTGGTGGGGTTTGCCGGCACGCCCGACGGGGGAGCCTGTTGCTGCCCAACCTGCGCCAGTGCCACGTCCTGGCCAAGTGTTCCCATGAAAAGCAGCGCGATTCCGGCCGCCCCCTGCAATGTTCCTGCTTTCACGCCTGTGTTCTCCAACAACTGTGAGGAAAGTCTTTCCTAAGGAAGACGTTCACCGGACCCGTTCGGACGCACCTTTCTTGCATGCGTGCGGTTATCAGATCAGTTCAATCGGTTCGATTGCCCTGTCTGACCGTTCGCAGGCTACGTATGCGCCCGTGTTCCCTTCGGAAGTCAAAGTATAACAACCACCGGCCACGCCACACGGCATGGTCGTGCATGGTACGTTCGAAACATCCGCAATGTTCCCGCGGACCTCTTGCCATGCCCGATTCCACACTCCAGCCGGACGCCGCAACTTACACATTCCGGCTCACGCTGGCGTACGATGGCACGGATTTTTTCGGATGGCAGGTCCAGCCCGAACTGCGAACCATTCAAGGCACCCTGGCGGAAGTCATCCGCGAAACCATCGGTGAAGAAACCCTTCCACAGGGTTCCGGCCGCACCGACACCGGCGTTCATGCCGTCGGTCAGACCGTCTCCCTGACCTTGAAGGCAGATATCCCTGCAGACCGCCTCCACCGCGCGCTGAATCGACGACTTCCCTCCGCCATCCGCATTCTCACCTGCGAATCCGCGCCAGCCGACTTCCACGCTCGCGCCAACGTCCTCAACAAAACCTACGAATACCGAATCTTTCCGCGACGCACACCCGGCAACCGTGAAGAGCGCATCTGCCTGCCCCACATCGCACGTTACGCATGGGATTGCCGCTGGCCGCTGCACCTGGAACCCATGCAGCAAGCAGCCGCAGCCTTGATCGGCACACACGATTTCTCATCCTTCGCCGCCCGCGATCCCGACCGCAAACGCCGAGCCGAAGAATCCGGCGAACCGCTGAACAACATCCGGACCATCTTCAGCTCAGAATGGCTACGCCATGACGACGTATTCGTCTACCGCGTCACCGGCAGTGGCTTCCTGCATCACATGGTGCGAAACATCGTTGGCACCTGCGTTGAAATTGGCGCCGCCCGCATTCCTGCTGACAGCATCCCGGCTATCCTCGCCGCAAAACAACGCGTTGCCGCAGGAGCCACCGCACCGCCGCAGGGTCTGCACATGATGCAGGTGGTCTATCTCGATCATCCAACCACAGAGGAGGCCAGCGCATGATTCTTCGCGACCGCGAACTCCTGCCCCTCGCCCGCATCGCGCAAATCGCGCAGGACCGCGCCGTGCATCGCGCCTTCGGCTGGTTCCATCTGCACGAGCAGCGTATCCGCGCATGGCAGAAAGAGTGCGTCGCCATCCCTGCGCCGCCCTTTGGAGAAGCCACACGCGCCGCATGGTTCGTCGATCGCATGAACGAACTCGGCCTGGCCAACGTCCACACCGACGCCGCAGGAAACGCGCTCGGTCTGCTTCACGAAGACGACGGCACGTCCCCCGTCGTGCTCCTCTCCGCGCATCTCGACACCGTCTTCGCCGCAAACACTGAACTCGATATCCGCGAAGACGAATCGCTCCTCATCGGCCCCGGCATCTCTGACAACGGCGCAGGCCTCGCCGCACTCCTCGCCATCGCCGCCGCCATGCGCCATGCGGAAATCGACCCCGCCGCCAACATCCTCTTCGCTGCCAACACCGGCGAAGAAGCCGAGGGCGACCTCCGCGGCATGCGTCATCTCTTCACCGCATCGCCCTTCGCGTCACGCATCTGCGGCACGCTTGCCCTCGAGGGCGCGGGCAACGAAACCGTCGTCACCCGAGCCCTCGGCAGCCGACGCTTCCGTGTCGAAATCACCGGCCCCGGCGGCCACGCATGGACTGACTCCGCGCTGCCCAACCCCATCGTCATTCTCGCGCAGGCCATCAGCGAACTAGCCGCGCTCAAGCTTCCCGCGCGTCCTCGCACCACGCTCAACATCGGCGAAATCCGGGGCGGCACGTCGGTCACTTCCGTGCCGCAATCCGCCTCCGCCACCTTCGACATCCGCTCCACCGACGCCAGCCAGATCCTCTCGCTCGAAGTCCGCCTTTACCGCGCCGTGGAAGATGCCATGCTCGCCATTCCGCGCTCGCATCGCACCACGTTGAACGCGTCCATCACACTCATTGGCGACCGCCCCGCCGGAGAACTCGCGCCCAACTCGCGCCTCCTCGCCAGCGTCCACGCTGCCGACCGCCACCTGCGCCTCCGCACCGAAGAACGCCTCGGCTCCACCGACGCCAACATTCCGCTCTCCCTCGGTCGCGAAGCGGTCGCCATCGGCGCAGGCGGCCTCGCCGGAGGCGTCCACACCACAAACGAATGGCATGACACCCGAGGCCGCGATCTCGCCCTCCGCCGAGTCCTTCTCGTTCTGCTCGACCTCTGCGGCTACGCCGTCACAAGCCCCGCCGAATGCGATACGGAGACCGCGCGTTGAGCACCACTCGCCAACAGTCACTGCTGGCGCATGGACTCTTGCTCGCTGTCGTCGCCGTCTGGGGAGCCACCTTCGGCATCGTCCGCAACGCCCTGCGCGACTGCTCACCGCTGCTCTTCGTCCTCATCCGCATGGTGCTTGCTTTCATTGCACTGGCAATCATCTACCGCAAAGAATTTCGCCGGATGAACCGCACCACCATCACCGCCGGAGCCATCGCAGGATTTTTCCTCGCCACGGGCTACGCTCTGCAAACCGCTGGCCTGATGACCACCACAGCCACACACTCAGCCTTCCTCACCGGCCTCGTGGTTGTCATCGTCCCCATCCTCTGCCTCATCCCGGCACTACGCCCTCAAAGTGAAGCTCCAACAAACGAAGGTCGTCCCACCAGCGAAGCTCGTACGGCTGAAAGCCGTCATCCAGAGCGAAGCGCAGCGCAGTCGAAGGACCTGCATTCCTCTCCCTCACCCCAAAACCCGTGGAAAGCCACAACCCCTCTCCTCGGTGCATGCGGAGCTTTCGTCGGTATCGTCCTTCTCACCACCCCGGCAAACCTGCCGGTCTCTGAGTTCACCCACGGCTTCCGCATCGGCGACGTCCTCAGCCTCCTGTGCGCCATCGCCTTCTCCGCCCACCTCCTCTCCCTCGCTCACCTCGCAAAGAAAATCCCCACATCGCAACTCGCCACCCTGCAGATCGGTTTTGCGGCACTCATCCTCGCCATCGCCACCCCCATCGTCGAGCATCCACACCTCCACCTCACCCGCTACCTCGTCTTCGCCATCCTTCTCTGCTCCTTCATCGCCACAGCCGCGGCATTTTACATCCAGTCCTGGGCGCAGCAGCACCTCGCCGCCAGCCACACCGCACTGCTCCTCGCGCTCGAACCAGCCTTCGCTCTACTGACAGCGCTGCTGTTTTTTGGAGAGCGACTCACCCTCCGCTCCGGCCTCGGCGCCGCGCTTATTCTCTGTAGCCTCATCGCCAGCGAATTGCTGTCATCACAACCCGTCTCCGAGCAACCCGAAGCCAACGCTGCATAACACCCCTTTCCACGCATACAATTTCAGTGCGGAGGCGTCTAATCCGCTGAGGTGCCGCATCCGCGACACGTACGCTCCAAGGAAGAACGAGGAATACCCTTTCATGGCATCGAACCAGACCCTTTCAGAACGGATTCGCAGCAATCGCCTTGCGACGTCGTTCGTGCTGCTCGGAACACTCTCGGCTGGCGTCATCGCTGGCTCGGTGATGACCGGCACCGTTCACGGCGCAATGCAGCAGAAGAAGAACGATACCTCCGACGCGACGCCCCTGAAGGTTCCCGGCATGGTCGCGGAGCCGAATCAGTTCACCAAGATCGCCAAGGAAGTAGGCCCTGCGGTCGTCAACATCAACACCGAATCGCTGCCCAAGCAGGTCACCAATCCGCGCAACCGTCGCGGTGGCCGCCGCGCACCGGGTCAGGGTCAGGGCGACGACGACCAGCAGCAGAACGACATGCAGGACTTCTTCAACCGTTTCTTCGGCGGCAATGGCCAGGGCCAGGGCGACGGTGATGACGACGACGATCAGGCAGGTCCAATGGGCGGCGAACGCCATGCCCTCGGCTCCGGCTTCATCGTCGATCCCCACGGCTACATCGTCACCAACAATCACGTTGTCGATAAGGCCGACCGTATCTACGTCAAGCTGACTACCGATCCCGAAAACGACCCCGGCCACCCGGCCCGCGTCATCGGCGTCGACAAGGAAACCGACATCGCCGTCATCAAGATTGACGTCCCCGGCTCCCTGCCCACAGTGAAGCTCGGCAACTCAGACGGCGCACAGGTCGGCGACTGGGTTCTCGCCATCGGCAGCCCGTTCTCGCTCTCGCAGACCGTCACGGCAGGCATCGTCTCCGCCAAGAACCGTGTCGATCCCTCGGGCGCAGGCAGCCAGTTCCAGAAGTTCATCCAGACCGACGCAGCCATCAACCCCGGCAACTCGGGCGGCCCGCTGCTCGATATGTCCGGCTCGGTCGTCGGTGTGAACACGGCCATCTACACGCAGTCCATGGGCTCCGTGGGCGTGGGCTTCGCCGTTCCATCGAACACCGTGATCAA
Organism: Terriglobus sp. ADX1; assembly: GCF_036877645.1. Taxonomy (NCBI): domain Bacteria; kingdom Pseudomonadati; phylum Acidobacteriota; class Terriglobia; order Terriglobales; family Acidobacteriaceae; genus Terriglobus; species Terriglobus sp. ADX1. The sequence goes on along the minus strand of NZ_JAEDXV010000012.1, from coordinate 122,723 downwards.
CGTCTACAACAACCTGATCTCGCCCGAGCATAAGGTCGTACGTGGCTCCATCGGCATCAGCTTCCAGCCCGGCATCTCCTCCGCGGTCAGCCGTATCTACGGCTTCGCCAAGGGTGGCGTTCTGGTCTCCACCGTCACACCCGGTGGCCCGGCAGCCAAGGCTGGCATCAAGCCGCAGGACGTCATCACCGCCATCGACGGCACTCCGGTCAAGGACGGTGACGATCTCGTCTCCAACGTCTCACCCCGTCGCCCCGGCTCAACGGCGCGCCTCACCTACCTCCGCGACGGCAAGGAAGCCAACGTCACCGTCACCATCGGCGACCGTGCTCAAACCACCGCAGCCATGAACGGCGATGACTCCGACGACGACAGCAGCCCGAACACGCCGCCCAAGTCCAACGTCTCGCAGGACAAGTTCGGCATGTCGGTGCAGGCTGTGCCCTCAGAGATCCTCAGCCGCCTCAAGATCTCCGGCGGTGTGATGATCACCAACATCAAGCCCGGCTCCTTCGCCGATGATCTGCCGCTGCAAAAGGGCGACATCATCACCGAAGTCAACCGCCACGCCACCCCAACCCTGCCCGAGTTCGAATCAACGATCTCGAAACTCAAGTCAGGCGACGACGTGGTCTTCGTAGTACGCCCCGTCAACAGCCGCAACGGCAGCAGCTTCGTAGGTGGCAAGCTCCCGTAAGACAAAGCAGCACAACCCAAACACGAGAGAGGCCGGGCATTTGCCCGGCCTCTCTGCTTGCATTTGCAAATTTCACCCAGCAAACCTCGTACGGTCGAAGACCGTCATCCTGAACGAAGCGGAGCTGAAGGACCTGCATTCCTTCCCCCTCTACACCGTTGCGGGATACCCAAAACACATCAACAGCCCCAAAACCGGTGCCCCAGATTCGCGAATCGAATCTGACCATCGCACAAGCGCACACTTCGCTGTACGTATTTTTCACTTTTTCTTAAATTTTTGGAACCGCACCAACTCTCGCATGCGTATTCATCTGCAGCCCACTGCCAAGAGGACCCATGCTTACAGATCTGCGCGACGCCCTACGCCAGCTTCGGAAGGCTCCAGGATTCACCGCCACTGCAATTTTGACCCTTGCCTTGGGAATCGGTGCCACGACTGCGATCTTCACGCTCGTTCATCAGGTCATGCTCAAGTCGCTCCCCGTTGCCAAGCCGGAAGAGCTGTGGCGTGTCGGTGACAAAATCCGCTGCTGCAACTGGGGTGGGTACGCACAGGGCGACGACAACAACTTCTCGCTCTTTTCCTGGGAAGCCTACAACTACTTCCGCAATCACACCCCGGAGTTCACAGACCTCGCCGCATTGCAGGCTGGCAATGCTCCGCTTGGTATCCGCCGCGCAGGCTCTCAGGCTTCCGTCGACACCCACAACGGCCAGTACGTCTCCGGAAACTTCTTCCGCACCTTCGGCGTTCAGCCCTGGATGGGTCGTCTCCTTTCCGACGCCGACGACAAGGAAGGCGCGCCGTTCGTCGCTGTCATGAGCCACCGCGTATGGCAACAGAAGTACGGTGCGGATCCCTCCGTCGTCGGCTCCAGCTTTCAGATCAACGGCAGCGCCTTCACCATCATCGGTGTGGCGCCGCCGGGCTTCTATGGCGCAAAGCTCGCTGGCTGGGGCATGCCCGATTTCTGGCTTCCCATCGCCTCGGAACAGGCTCTTCCCGGAACTCAAGCCCGCATGAAGAAGCCTCAAGCCGCCTATCTCGATATCATCGGTCGCGTTCGTCCGGGCACAGACCCGCAGAAGCTGGAAGCCAGGCTCCGTGTCGAACTGCACGACTGGCTTGGCAGTCACGTGCCAGAGATGGCCCCCGGTGAGTTACAGCTTTGGCAGAAGCAGACGCTTCACCTCATCCCCGGTGGAGACGGCGTCACCACCATGCGCAATGACTACAAAGACGGCCTCAAGATTCTCTTCATCGCAGCCGCCTGCGTTCTCCTTGTAGCCTGCGGCAACCTCGCCAATCTCATGCTTGCGCGCGGCCTCAAAGACCGTGGCCAGATTGCGATTCGCGTCGCCATGGGTGCCTCTCGCGCACGCCTCATTCGTAAAGCACTCGTTGAAACCGTCACACTTTCCGTCATCGGTGGGGCCTGCGGCATCGCCGTAGCTATTTGGGGAACACGCCTCATCCTCTATCTCGCAATTCAGATTGGCGGCAAGGACAACTACGTCCCCATCAGCGCCACACCCTCCTGGCCAGTCCTGCTCTTTACCCTCGGCATCTCTGTATGCACAGGAATCCTCTTTGGCGTTGCACCCGCGTGGATGACCTCCCGCGCGGATCCAGCCGAAGCACTCCGCAGAGCCAATCGTTCCGTTGGCAGCAATCGCTCCATCACTCAGAAGGTACTCGTCATCGGTCAGGTCATCATGTCCATCGTGCTGCTCTCTGCGGCAGCACTGCTCGGCCGCAGCCTGAGCAATCTCAAGCATCAGGACTTTGGATTCGATCATCACGGCCGCTACGTCGCCTGGATCAATCCCACCCTCTCCACCCTCAAGCCTGAACAGATGGAACCGCTCTATCGCCAGATCAACGATCGCCTCCAAGCTATACCCGGCATTCGTGCCGTTGCGTCCGCAACCTACGCTCCCATGACCGGCGACAGTTGGAACGAAGGTATCCGCATCCAGGGACAACCTGAGCCCGATGCCAAGGCAGATTCCAGCGCGGGTTGGGCTCGCATTACCCCCAGCTTCTTTAGCACCATCGGTGCCAAAGTCGCACTTGGACGCGCGTTTACTGAAGAAGACACCGCCACCACCCGCCACGTCGCCGTCGTGAATCAGGCCTTCGTCAACCGCTTCCTCAAAGGGCAAAACCCAATCGGTCAACACTTCGGCGAGAACCGCCTGAAATACTCCGGCACCTATGAGATCGTGGGCGTCATTCGCGACATCCGCTACATGACCTGGGGTTACAAAGAACCAATCGGTCCCATGTTCTGGGTTCCTGAAGCGCAATCCGTGCAATACGACGATCCCAACTTCACCGACGGCGACCGCTGGTCTCATTACCTCTACAACATCGTTCTCTGGGCTCCTGGCAATCCGCCCGCTCTTCAAGAAAACGTCCGCAAGGCTCTGACCGGTGTGAACTCGGAACTCGTGCTCAACGGAGTCGATCCATATACCTCCGTCGTCAACGCAGACTTCCAGCAACAGGACATGATCGCCACACTCACCACCATCTTCGGTGTGCTCGGCCTTCTCCTCGCCGCTGTCGGACTCTACGGTGTCATGTCTTACATCGTCGAACAACGCACCAGCGAAATCGGCCTTCGCATGGCAGTAGGTGCCACTCGATCAGACATGGTCCGCATGGTTCTGCGTAATTCGTTCTGGCAGATTGCCATAGGCCTCGGCATCGGTATCCCGCTCGCTATCCTCGCTGGAAAGCTTCTGAAAGATCAGCTCTTCAACGTTCGGCCCTGGGATCCTTTCATGCTCATCGGGGCTGCTCTACTACTAGCGTTTGCCGCCCTCATAGCCTCAGCCATCCCGGCACGTCGCGCCGCCAGCATCGAACCGATGATTGCCCTTCGCAACGAAGGCTAATTCCATTTAGGAGCTAACGAACAGACGGGAGATCAATAGATCTCGAGAAACGCAGGCATCGTCACATGAGATCACTTCACTGAAGCCGACATATGAGAGCAAATCTATTGTCGATAAGTCATCGAAGATTTCCCTTGGATTGAAACTGATTTCTACTCTATAACCCATGCTTAGATAGGTTATTGAGTCCCAGCGCGACGCTTAGCACGAGGATGTTGGTCACGACGACGACGGCCAAGACTTCGACTGCTGCGCGGAACTTCGCGATACCGAGCGTTGCAGAGAACCAGCCGATTTCCACCACGACGTACCAGAAAAAAGCGATGCAGTAGACAGCAACGCCAATGAGAGCGAATGTCAAACTGTGATGTAGCACAAGCTGACCAGCGACCGACACGGCAAGAGCGAAGGGAGCGGCGATGAAGCACTGACCATAAAACGGCGCTCGCAGCATCACCCTGTCGATGTGCTTGCCTTGGTGGCGGAGTAGATCAAGCGCCATCAGAACAGGAAAGATACTGAAGGTTACGCCGCGGAAGAGTAAAAGGTTCGAATCGCTCGAGAGGAAGCCGGGAAGATGCGCTGTGGTCTGGGGTTGGAGAATCTTGCTGGCGAGAAAGGCGAGAAAGAGCGTAATCAGGAGAAAGATGGGCGGGTTGAGCGTGTCGGAATATTGCTCGTCATCGGGCTTCATTAGTTCGAGATCCGAGTATCGCAACATGGCCCCAGGGTGAACGATGGATCGTGCCATGGTGATGGGATAGAAGATGATCCACCCGACGATCTCGTAAAGAAAGTCGTCGAGAGATTTCAGCAGCTTCATGAAGTCCATATGCGTCCCTTGGCCCTCTACCTTTGAAGTGCGATCTTGAGAGTGAAGTTCGTCACCGCACCGCGTCGCGCAGATGCCCGCATCTGGAAGAGGTCAATGCGATAATCACCCGCCTGCATCACGTTCAGATCCGCAACATCGCCACCGACATCACCCCGGAAGATTGCGTCCTGTCCCGGCTCAACGCCCGGAGCGTAGACGTTGAACAACGTGCTGCCTTTCAGCTTCTGGAGCGAGACTTGGAGCTTCTGTCCTGCCTCGGCGTGCACCAGATAGGAAGGGCCCGTATAACCCTGAACCTTGCCGTTGAGCACGGTCGGCTGACCTTCGCGCACGGTCACGGCAGTCGGCTTCCCCTGCGCAGAGGACCATGGCGGCATGACGAGGCCAAAGCCAAGAGCTGCACTTAGACCAACCCGACGAGAGAGATTTCTCATATTCAAGCCCTTCTGTTCGGAAGAGACTAACACGCGCAAACATTACAAAAGCCAAATCTACAGAGGAAAAACACCGGCATCGACCATCACGTCTCCCGCCAGTGAACCGCCAACGGCGCAGGAGATTTCTCGCTCGATCTGCGGAAGGCGCTCCTTGGAAAGTCGCGCACGCTTCAGGTCGTCGACGCGGCCTCCGAGGCGGCCACTATCGTGCGCGTGGACTCGCGCAAAGAACGCAAGGAGACATCGACCGTTACCACCTACGCCAATCAAAGTAATAACGGAAAATCCGCCACAGCTACGACAGTGCCCTCCACGCGCACGGTCGACGAACTTCATGCCACCATTCTGGTCGCCGACTCCCAAATTCCTCTTCAGACGGAGTCCGCTCATTCGTGGCGCCTGGCTGCAAGCGACATGGCTTCGAGCGTCGCACTGGGTGAAAGAAAACCATGCCAGGCTGATTGAAAGACGTGTGCAGCAGAACAAGCCGACCGCACCGGAGTCTGCTTCCATCCCTTCTGCTCCGAATTCAGCTGTATCCTCACAGACTCCACTCCCAACAAACGCGGTTCACGTCAGAAGAAGATCGCTTCCCATAAGCCGACTTATCGATACTCGTTTGTACCGGTTAGAAACAGGGATCCCGTAGCAGTTTCCGAAAATCTCGTTTCTCCGAGAGGGTACTCATGCGCCGAATGTACAAAGCGAAAGGCCCAGCTTAGGCCGAGCCCTCGTCGTGAGTCGAATGGTCACTTCGAGTCCAAAGGCTCGACCGGAAGCATTTTCCACGTCGCGGCTAGACGTTAGAACTTCTGGAAGTTCACGGCAATGTTGAGGGCAACGGCAACAGGATGCCCCTCACGCATTGCTGGCTGAAAGCGGTATTGCTGCACCGCCTTCAACGCGCTGTCATCGAACGCCTTGCCCAGCGACCGCACAACATGCACATCGTTCGGAATACCTGTGGCTTCCACCACGAGGCCAATAACACATTCGCCTCCTGAAAATTCAGGCGTATGAAACTCTTTCGGGAATTCAGGATTCACCATGTACACCAGTTTTGGGGGAGGCACAATCGCGTAAACCTTTCGCGCGGTGGTCGCCAGTTTCTGCTTGACTGGCGATGTCTTGGGTGAGACAGGATGATTAGTTGTTTGCTCGGGGGGTGGAGTTTGGGCGGCGGATGTTGGGAGCGGTGAAACATTCACTGGCCCAATAGCAATTTCAGGAGCAACTCGCGCTGCCGCGGTCGTAGCACTGACTGTCACGGCTGCAAAGAAGGCGACCGCTATGGTTGTGAGTGCATAGCGCGTGAACGTGCTGGTAACTGTCATGCTTTTCGTAAGCCGATTCATACGTTCCTCCAGTGAGTTTGAATCCAGGATGCCAACCGCTGCGCTGCACGCCAGCGGTTGCTGTGAAGCCTTCGCACCCGCTATCCATGCGGCCAGGCGCAACAGGGCGCCTCGATACGCCTGTACATTGCCCAGTAACTTTGCCGCCGCGCGATCACACGCCATCTCACGCGTAGCAACGAGAGACCGGCGGACAAGCCGCATGACAGGATGAAAGGCCACAGTTAGCGTTAGCAAACCGAAGAGCAGGTTGTTCCAGAAATCGTTGCGGGCGATGTGGGCGCATTCGTGTGCCACGGCTGCACGAAAATCATCAACGCTGATCTGTTCCACAAGCTTCGATGGCAGCAGCATGGCATCGCCGCCAAGCGAGACCGTTACCGGGCTGCTGAGGCTGGACGACTCAAGCACGATAACGTCCATTCGTCCGGCATGAACCAAACACTCTTGCCATACAGCGGCGTACGCAGGCGGTAACGAACAAGCAGTGGCGCTGCTACGAAGGCGACGCGTGTAGTGCATCGCCATGCCAAGCCGCGCCGCTCCGTACAGAACAGTGACAGCCCACAGCCCGCACATCCAATCCAACTCTTCCGGTGACATCCACACGGGGCCGCGCCACGCTAGCGAAGAATGCGTGGTTGTCACGCTGGAGGTAACGCGACGTTCCAACAGCGTTATAGCCACAGCCTGACCACCATGTGCTGCTGGAGCAGGAATCGCAGGAACACATACACACAACAGCAGCGTGATCTGCCACACTCGATGCTCAGCAGCCGGACCCATGCGGCGCAGTAATCGGGCAACAAGCCACCCGGCTATAAACAACAATGGCACCTGCCACAAAGCATTCATCAGATAGCTTGCGATATAGGTTGTGACCTGCAACAGGAATGGGTTAGCCATTAGAGCTCTCCTCTTCGACAAGCTTGCGGCTCAGTTCAGCGATGCGATCAGCATCCACCTCCCGAGATTGGATAAGGCTCATCACCAACTCTTCCGACGAGCCGCCAAACATACGGTCGGCAAGGTCGCGCACGGCCTGTCGCAGGATAGATTCCTTGCTGATGGCTGGCTTGTATGCAAACGCTCGCCCCTCGCCCTCAGCGCGCACAACTTTACCCTTCTTTTGCAGGGTGTTCAGCACGGTCTGCACGGTTGTGTAGGCAAGCTGGTTCCTTGGCGACAGCGCCTCCTGCACCTGCTGCACAGTGCTTGGGCCGTCCATACTCCAAAGCACTTCCATCAACTCAAGCTCAAGTTGGGTAAGGGATGATGAACCTTTCTTTCGACCAATCACGAGCGACTCCTATGTAAATAGGAGAATGAATTAATCCTGCAGACTTGTCAACTATGAAAATAGGAGATGCCTTTAAACCGCCTTGAAAGTCGAGGACTGCGGGAATCGAATCAGTCTCTTTAAGCGCGCATAGCGTCATCAATACACTCTGCGAAGACGCTTTGAGTCTCGTGCATTGCGAGTAAGCGCATCCTTCGCGCAAAGTGCGACTTCTTTCGGAAGGGCACGGCTTTCAGCCCGGCCGTAAGAAGCTAACCAAAGTATCCCGCGCGGCCACGAAGACAAACAGGAGCATGCTGCCCACCGCGTGTTCACCCGAAAAAATGCCTTTACTTCACTCGTAAGGCTCCATCGCAGGGTATGCGGAATTTGTTCGAATGCGGACAGCCCTGTCTGAAGATGCAACAGCTTGCCAAAGCCCTCGCGAATCAACCGCTTGATTTTGAAGCAAAATGCTTTGGCGCGGCACGTGCACTTCCGAAGGCAGGAGGAAACACATGTCTCACTTTGAACGAGTCAAAGACAGGTTCTCCGGCCCTTTCAGCCCCACTCTGATCGCCGAACGCCAGAAGGCAGGATGGCAGTTGGTCTCGATCGAATGGCGTCGAGAGCTTCCGGAATCGGAAACACCGCATGATTCAGAACAAGCCGAAGAGATCCCCTACGGTCTTCGGCTCTCCGACGATTGCCTGCGACTGGAGATCGACCCCTACGAGAATTCGGTCTTGATGCAGATGCTGGATCTGCTGAATCAGGACTTTTCCTATTCCCAGATCGTCAGTGACCTCAACGAGAAAGGACTGCGAACTCGCACCAATGCTCCGTGGGATCGTGTGAGCTTACATAAGATGATGCCAAGACTGATAGAGGTCGGCCCCAGGCTCTTTGCGGGAGACAAGTCCAAGCGCTCACTCTCTCGGTGAGTACATAAACGATCTGGCATCAAATCATGTCAAGCCCATATTTCTCCAACTGAAAGAAACCAAAAGGAATAACGCTGGCATGGTATTTCTGCCAAACAGTTAAAATAGAAACAGAGAGAAAAGGGCCGCGCAAAAAGCGCGGCCCTAACTCTTTTAGAAAGACGATTTTGCCCCTAACCCCAATGGTAAGACGATTTTACAGCCATCGGAACCGTAACTCCATTAGAAAGACGATTTTAGAAAAACAGGGGGGAGGGGGTACCCCTCCTGATAGTCTCCACGCGATACCATGAGAGACGATGGCGAAGTCGAAGAAAAAGCAGCAGAACCCACCCAAAACCGTCCAGGTCATTGATCCGCGCTGGCTCCTCAAGATGCTCGGTCTCACGATCGCTGCAGCTTTCATCTGCGCTTATCTGGCAATGGGCTTGATGATCTACATGGGTTCCTGGCAGCTTGTTCTCCACCCGACACGCAAGCCCAATGTTGGAACCGGATTAGCCTCTGAGAAGCTCCGCTTCGGTCCCGACTCCAGCGGGCAGCCGCAACTCTCCGGCGAATGGATTGCCGCCAACGCCGAATCGCCTCGCGCCAATTATGCCGTTCTCTACCTGCGCGGTGCCGACGGCCAGCTTGATGCCGGCGATGGCACACAGATCGCAGCCCTGCGCGACCTCGGCCTCAACGTCCTCGCCTTTGACTACCGCGGCTACGGCAACAGTGCGCAGCGCCCACATCCCAGCCAGGACCGCATGCTGGCGGACGCCGTCTCCGCATGGGAATACCTCACGGGAACACGCCACATCCAGCCGGATCACGTGCTGGTCTTCGGTAGCGGCATCGGTGTCTCCATCGGTACGCAACTGCTCCAGAACTATGGCCCCGGCGCAGGCCTGATCGCCTACAACGCCGATCCGTCGGTAGAATCCCGCGTCCGCTCGGATGCCCGAGTGCTGCTCTACCCAATGAGCGTGGTCTTCCATGACGGCTTCCCGCTCGACGGCCTGAAGCACCTCGCAGCTCCCAAGCTGCTCTACACCGTTGGCCCATTGGATAAGGCCCGCACCGCCACCTATCAGGCTGCCGCTGACCCCAAGCTTACGGTAGAGGTCCCCACCCACGACGCCACCGCAGAGAGAGCCGCACTGTCCCGCTTCCTGGACAGTACCCTACCCGGTGGCCCCGTGCCGGTGTTGGCACCCACAGCGAAATAGCCGCAAGAAACACAGCAAAAACACCTTAGCCTGATCTTGAGAGGTGTTTTCATGGGCCGATTCTTCGACCGTCTGCAACCCTTTGCCTTGCTCGTCCTGCGCCTTGTCCTTGGCGCAGCTCTCATCTCCGCAAGCTGGCACAAGGTCATTCCGCATGGCGGTCTGCACGGCAACAACCTCTTCTCCGCCATCGAGAAGTGGAACCACTACGTGATGACGCTGGGCATGCCCGCATGGCTCGGCACCATCTCCGCACTGGTGGAGTTCCTGGGCGGCTTCTGCATCCTGCTGGGCCTGCTCACTCGCCTCTTCGGTGCGCTCGTCACCATCACCCTGATCGTGGGCATCGCCAAGGTCACCTACCCGGCCTACGACGCCTCCAAGTACCCACTCGCCATCGGCGTCCTGGCACTCATCGCCGCCGCCTTCGGTGCCGGCATGCTCTCCCTCGATCGCCGCCTCGGCATCGAGTAGCACACACTTGACAGCCAGCTACTCAGCCAGCAGCCACCATCACTCGCCACCCATACGGCCCATAGAAGTGAAGGCTCCCGATACTCTGGGAGCCTTACATAAAAGGTGGGAAGATTTGTTGCGGATAGGTGAAACCGGTGTCGTAGAGGGTGACCCCGGCTAACTACTGACTACATCCAATAAGACGCAATTTTCGACCAAAGGTTGCGCGGTACCAATAAGCCTTTTGTAGGAACCTAATTGGATACGTCGTGACATATCAGGCGACGTGATTTCTACGTCCCATCTGCACTTCTTGGATCCTCACTCAGACAAACCGCAGGTATTGATCTTGTCCAAGATTGGCACCTGGAAACACCTGTGAAAGATCACGCGTTCCCAACGCATGCTGCGTCGCTTCGGCCAATACCTGCCGAAAATCAGTGGTGATCGCCAGGTCACGTCCTTCGTTCAACTGGTGATCTTCCAGTCCCGGCCATTCACCGTAAACCTTGCCACCGCGAATAGTGCCACCAAGTACGAACATCACGTTGCCATGCCCATGATCTGTACCACCTGTACCGTTCTGTCGCGCAGTGCGACCAAACTCACTCATCGTCACCAGCGTGATGTGTTCGGCATCCTGCCCCATGTCATTCCAGAAGCACGCAATCGCCTCACTGAACTCCTTCAGGCGATTCGCAAGTCTTCCCTGCACCGCGCCCTGCGCCTGATGTGTATCCCAGTCATTAATGTCGGCAAACGCCGCTTCCACTCCAAGGTTGGCCTTCATCAACTGCGCCACTTGCTTCAGGCTGTTGGCAAAGGAGGTGTTCGGATAGACGACACCATTGGCAGGTTGATAGTGAGCAGGATCCGTCGCCTTCAGCATGCGTACGGCCTCGAATGTCTCCTGACCTTCACCACTCAGAATGCGGTCATGTGTGCCGGCATACATCTCCTGAAACGCACTGGAGACAGCCGCCGCTTGCGCTCCTTGACTATTGCCCACAGAGAAGTTCGCTACATTGGACACGGCAACCGCAGGTAGACGTCCCTGCAACGTGCGCGGCACCTGCGTTCCCAACGCCACTGCACGGAATGCTGTTGCTACCTTGGGATCGATGCGTTCCGCCTGCAACGCACGGTTTAGCCAACCATCCTGCGTGCTCTTGATGCCCGGTGTGCCACTCTCCATGTAGTCCTGCGCATCGAAGTGCGACCGTGTTGTGTCCGGCGAACCAACAGCATGCACCACTGCCAAGTGTCCCTTCTGATACAGCGGCAGCAGCGGAGCCATGGCGGGGTGCAATCCAAACTGACCATCCAGATCCAACACTTCATTGGGTTGAATGGCAATATTCGGACGCATGGCATAGTAGTTCTTCTCGCGATACGGCACCACGATGTTCAGGCCATCCGCCGCACCACGTTGGAACAGCACCACAAGCTTCTTGCCATTGGCTTGCGCTGTCGCCTGTTCCGCCATCACCGAACGCACCAGGAACTGCGGAACGGTTGCCGTGCCGACCAGCGCCAGAGCGCCGTTCTTTACAAATGCTCGCCGTGAAAACATAGCGTTACCCTCGCCTTTACAATCCCTTGTTACCGCCGTTGAAACTCCGGCGAACCAAGCAGAAGGCCTGCCATGGCCGCAGCTTGTTTATCTGCAGGTGGCGGTCCCATTTTTGCTGGTGTTGCACCCAGCCCACGCTGCACAACGGCCTGTCCTTTCACTCCGCCTGCAGCCTTTGCAGGTTGCATCCCGTTTCGGCGGCCCATCATCATTTCGTCCAACTTGTCTTGCTGCTGTGCGTCTTTCTCTGCCTGCGTTAGCACATGGCCGTTGTTCGTCTGCGAGAACTGCTGGGAAGCCTGCGCGGCTATATTGTCATTCCCTTGCGAGATAACGGCCGAGCGCGTCTGCGCACTGATTGGCACCTCAAACAACTTCGCTTCGAGCAGCGATTCCTTGCGCATCGCTTCTGGATCGGAGGAAGCAGAAGTCATCGCAACAGGACGCATGATCGCTGCACTTGAATCGGTGATCACCGGTGTCCAATCCACACTCACGCCGCCAATGCGGTTCGTCGCCAGCGCCAGCGAGAAGTTCATGCGATTGATTAACGCCGAAGAACTCAGCCAAGTTTCTTCATCCCACTTGTAACCGGTAGGTGGCATGCATCCATACAACGGCATACCAAGCTGCTGCAGCGATTGCACCAACGGCAATGGATTCGTCACCTCAGCACCACTTGCACGTACCGCACTCGTGACGTATTCCAGCGGTGTCTTCAACTTCGCATTTACCGTCGCGGTAGTAAAGAACTCTGGAGAATGCACCATGGTCAACAGCACGGCTTTGATATCTCCATCGGACTTCAGGAAGGTCTGCGCCATACGATCCACCATTGCTTTCGGTGGAGCATCACTCACAAACCGCTGGGCAATTTCTGTACTGATAAAGTGCGCTGTTGCTGGGCTCGTGGCCAGCATGTGCAGTACTTCACGTCCTTCGTCTTCTCCGCCTGACTTAATCGTTTTGCCCAACACTGTCTTGCTTCCAGGCTCATGACGATTGGGGTTAAAAGAATAGTCACCACCATCGTAAGGGCGTTCCAGTGTCCATCCGGTGAACACCTTCGCCACTTCCGTAACATCCTTCTGCGTGTATCCGCCGTTCACACCAAGCGTGTGCAATTCCATGAGTTCACGCGCGTAATTCTCATTCAACCCTGAGTTCGATTTGTTCTTGGGATTGCGACGTTCACGCTGAGAAGCCAGCGAGTTGGGACCTGTGCTGGTGGCGTTATCCAGATACCGAAGCATGGCGGGACTTTGCGCTGTGGCTACCAGTAGATCTTCAAAATGACCAAGTGCATGATCGCGAACCGTCTGTTCATACTGCGGGATAAGCGAAGGCTCCTGACCATCCTTGCCGCTGAAAATGTTGAAGTGATTCAACCAGAAGTCCGTCATTACGGCTTCCAGTTGTCGCTGAGAATAAATGTCGCGTAGCAGTCGTGCACCCTGTGTTTCCGCATTCATCATGCGATTGGTGCCTGAGAGAGCAAGAAGTGTTTCCTTCTGCAAAGGCGACATGCCATCAACCAACTTCGCCTCTAGCGGACCACGTGCTCCCTTACGCAATGCGATCAGTTCCGCAGGTGGCATATGTAGCAGTTGCATGTAACGGTCGTTCGGGGGCAGTGCAAGAATCGCGTCTACCTCCGGCTTTTCCATCGCAGGTGTGGTCTGTTCCAGATTTGCAACCACAGCCTGAGCCTGTACCTGCGCTGTTGTTTGCGCAATAGGCTTCTCCGCTGCACCACTCATCATGGGAGCAGCCATGCTGTTAGTAGCAGGTTGCGCTTTGGCAGCTTTGTTGTCCTGCACCATCTGGTAGAACTCCACCTGATCGCTGACGATGGCGCGCAACTCAGGATCGGCAGGCAGCCTTCCGCTTCGTGCCAGCACACGGATCGTCGCAGGTTCCGGGTAGCGTTGTAGCCGTTCTGCCTGTGTCATACGCAAAGAAGGATAGACATCCATCCGTGTTTCAAAACTTGTGTCTGGAATGTTCTGCGGATTCAACTGCTGCTGAAACCATGTTTCAATGCCTACACTGCGAATGCTTTGCAAATCAGATGCTGTGGGGCCGAAGGTAAAGCGCTGCAGCATCAACTCTGCACGTGCGTTCCGATCCAACGGCCGGACAGGATCCACTCGCGGCGCTGCTGGCATAGCAGGCACCGCCAGTGTCCCACAGAGAACCGCAGAAAGACCAACACGAAAAGCATTCGAGGCACGCATCGGGAAACCACCTCCGACAAGCACGTGGGCTCGCCATATCTCTAGTAACCCGCGTGTTCTTGGGATTGTTGCGCGAAAAGATGAAACTTTACGGAAAGTCCTGGCATCACTCGCTGCTAATACGGCTAAAGCGAATGCATGCTGTGGCTTAACGGCGGGCTGCGATCCACTGCATGAAACCAGATGCCTGCGGTTCCAGCGACAAGAAGCGCGCATTCTGACCAGCAGATGCACCTAATGCTTCTGCTGCCATGCGCCCGCTGCGTACGGCGCCTTCCATAGTGGAAGGCCATTCTGTCGCGGTCCAGTCACCTGCAACGAACAGACCCGGCAGTCCTGTTGCCTGCTTCGGACGGTAGGCATCAAGTCCCGGTGTAACGGAGAAGGTAGCGCGTGCCTCCTTCAGGATGCCGCTCTTCACCAACTTCGCTTCTTTCACAGCAGGAAAGAACATTGCAAGCTCGCGCAAAGCGTTAGAGAAGATCGCCTCGCGCGTCTGATGAAGCTGCTCAAACGATGCAGAGATTACGAGTTCGCAATAGCTTCCCCGTTCCTTTTCCCAGCGGCGAATGCGCGATTTGTGAAAGAGCCACTGAATGCCAGTATCCAGCAACACGGCATGATCCAGTTCCGTAATCTGACGATCAAACCAAAGATGAACCGTTGTGATGGGGGCGTTCTTAAAGTTCTGAAATGCGTAATTCGCTTGCGGCAACAGAGTCGCTGTTTGGTGGAAGTTCGTCGCCAGAATCACGTTATGCGCAGCGAAATCGCCTTCGGACGTACTCACACGCCAAGCATCCCCATCCCGATGCAACGCAGTTACGGATTGCGACAGACGAAGCTCCGCACCCTGGCGCACACACTGCTCGGCGACGTAACCGTAAAACTGCGACAGCGGCAGGGTCGGAATTCCCAGGCGTCCGCCTTCGGCGGATTTCAAGAACGATTCGTGAAAGACTTGCCCCGCATATTTTGTGGAACAGTTTTCAAAACTATCGTTTAACGCGCCAACAATGACAGGTTCCCAAAGATGCTTGATCGCGCCTTCGGTTTGTCCTGTGCGCTTCAACCATGTGGCAAAACTTTCGTTGTCGTCTTGCGGATAGCCGCGAAGGAACTCCATCAAGCCGCGCGCAACAGCAATCTTGTCCTTCATGGACAGCATGGGCGCACGCAGAAAATCAAACGAAGTATGAAACGGAGCAGGCATGCCGCCCGGTTTCAAACGCGTGCGTGGTGCATTCCCCGGCTGCAAGAACGTTAATTCGTCATACCAGCGGATACGATCTGCCACACCTGACTTCGCACACAGGTCGATCAGGTTTGTGCAGCATCCCAGCAGTACATGCTGGCAATCGATCTCTTCGTGCAGAACGGGATGTTCATAGGAATAAGCGCGACCGCCGACGAAGGGCTTGCGCTCGAGAATGAGCACCGATGCACCTGCTGCAGACAACGACGAAGCTGCAGCAAGGCCAGCTAATCCCGCACCGACAACAACAACATCAAACGACGGCATGGTCACGCCGTTCCTCCACGAACCAGCAGCGCACGCACCATACCGCCTGCCAGTACACGTAGCTTGCGGCCAGTAGAGACACTCACACGTTGCTGCAAGACGTCATAGTTGCGCGCAACGATCTCCTTCAGCAACAGGTGATAGATCGTAATGAGAACGCGCATAGCAGGCCGACTGTCGCGATCAAGTAGTGGAATCAGATTATCCGTTGCCTCGTAATACTTCTCCGCACGCGAAGCAACTTCTGCCAGCGATGCACGCAGTTCAGGACGCATCGTGCCACTTGCAGATGCTGTCAGAACATCCTGCGCAGTCAGTTGATGCTTTGCCAGAAGATCTTCCGGAAGATACACACGACCACGCTCTGCGTCTTCTTTTACATCGCGCAGAATATTCGTCAATTGAAATGCAAGGCCAATCTTCTCTGCATATTCTTCTGCAACGTGATCACAGTAGCCAAAGATACGGATGGTCGTGAGGCCGACAACAGACGCCACAAGATAGCAATAGCCTTCCAAGGCCTGCATCGTTTCGTAAACATCGACTGTACGACCATCTAGTTTCAGGCGGCGAACGCCTTGCGGCGGCTCCGCTTTCAGGTCCATAGTGGTGCCGACAATTAGCTGCTCCAGCAGTCTGTCTGACACTCCAAAGCGCTGCTGCACATCGGCGACTGCTAGAAAGACGGCATGATCACGCTTGTCTTCCGGCAAAACGGGCGACTCATCGTGAAACGCCGCGCTGCGAAATCCATTCCATGACGCCAGCCATGACGCCATCTGGATGCGACGCGTCTCCAGCGTGAAACTCTCATCGTCGCTAATATCATCCGCGCGACGCATAAACGCATACACGGCACACATGGCCTCACGCTTGTGCTTTGGCAACGCAAGAAAGCCATAGTAGAAATTCTTCGCTTCGCGCTTGGCAATAGCGCAACACTCTGCATACGCGGCTTCAAGTTGTACTGTGCGACGCATTGTCAACGCAGCCCTCGCGATCCACGGTGCACACCGAGTTTGCTCAATCCGGCGCCAAGCAACAGTTTCAACTTTGCACTCTTGCTGACTTCTGGTCGCTGGCTAAGCGTGTTGTAGCCGACGGCTGCAATCGCATCCAGAATGGCAAGTCCACCCTGAGTAAACAGCCGCAACGTAGCCGCAAGCTCACGATCCACACGATCAATCAACGGCGCACCTTCGAGCAACATGGCACGCGTCTCTGCGCAGAGCTCCTGCAACATCGCACGATATCCATCCGTCTCGCGACCGATGCGAAGATCAGCTTCAGTCACGCCAAACCTCTCCATGCGATCCTGCGGCAGGTAGATGCGGTCACGCTGGCGAAGATCCTCGCCAACGTCCTGCCAGAAGTTCGCAAGCTGCAACGCCGTGCATGTCTTATCGCTCAACGCGTGTAGAGAAGGTTCGCGATAGCCGCATAGATACAGCACCAACGACCCCACAGGATTTGCGGAATACACGGAGTATTCTTCGTCTTCTGCCAACGTGGCAAATCGTGTCTTTACCTGGTCCTGTTCAAACGCAGCGATGAGATCGGCGAATGGCTTCTTCGGCAGATCGCAAGCCACAATCGTGGGTCGAAGAGCGACAAAAACAGGATGCCGCGACAACTCCGGCGCGTCGTAGCACTCATCCAGCATCGCTCGCCATGTATGTAATAGACGCGTTGCTGTTGCCGTATCCGCGACTTCATCACCCAGATCGTCCGACACACGGCAGAAGGCATACACCGCGTGGAAATGCGGACGTAGCGGCTTTGGCAGGAACGCCGTGGCTACATGAAAGTTTTCGTAATGAGACTCGGCAAGCGCCTTACACCACGCCTGGGCCTCCTCCAACGAGGGACGCGTGGCAGGCTCCAGCAACTCCACTGGAGCACCCTCCAACCGTTGTTCTGCTACGGACGTCATGCTGCACTCCCGGGCAGGATGGCTGTCTTGATGTCGAGCATGCGGTTGTCACTACGCACCAGCATCTTTGCGAAGACTTCCGGCACGTCGCTCAATGGCGCGGTGGCAGTAATGAAATCTTCCGCGCGCATGCGTCCGCTGGTAATCAGCTCAAAGGCACGACGGTTTGTTGCGGGCGTGTGATGGAACGTGGCCTTCAGCGTAATGTCGCCGTAGTGCAGCCGATTGGTATCCAGCGCCACGACCGTGCCGCTGGGTGGGCCACCAAAGAAGTTCACCGTGCCGCCCTTGCGCACCATGTCCACAGACTGTTCCCATGTCGCGGGCGTGGCAACGCACTCCACCACAATGTCTGCGCCTTCATTTTCAGGTGTCAGCGCACGCACAGCCGCAACAGTATCGACACCCTCAGCAATCTGGACGACTTCATCTGCGCCAAATCGCTTCGCACTGGCAATCTGGTCATCACGCTTCACCACGGCAATCACGCGGCACCCGCTGATGTGCGCTGTGCGGATAAACATAAGCCCAATCGGTCCCGCTCCAATGACGACCAGCGTGTCACCGGGTTTGGGGAAACACTGCTCCAACCCCAGGACAACACACGCCAACGGCTCCATCAGAGCGGAATGCTCGAACGGAACGCCGTCCGGGATATGTAACGTGTTCTTCTCGACAATGCGGGCCGGGATGCGGATGTATTCGGCATACGCGCCATTGTTGAACAGCAGATCACTGCACAGGTTCGGCTGATCGCGTCGGCAGAACAGGCATTCTCCGCAAGGAGCCGAATTTGACGCCACAACGCGATCGCCCGGCTTAAAACCAGCGACTCCCTCCCCCATAGCCACGATAGTTCCGGCAATCTCGTGCCCGAAGAGCGTGGGTGGGACCAACATTTTCGCGTGATACCCTCGGCGGAACACCTTTAGGTCCGTCCCGCACGTCAGGGCCGCGCCAACGCGCACCAAAAGCTCTCCGGGACCAATTTCCGGAACAGAAACGGTCTCCAGTCGCAGGTCTTCCCTGCCATGGAGAACTACGGCTTGCATCGTCTTTGCCATTCGTTACTATTTTCTCACCTGTTGCATGCTTAAGCAGCGGGTGCGAAACGGATGATCGTTTCTGCGCATCTGATACCTTGACCGGGACTTCCAAACTTTTAAGGGCAGGCCAACGACCACGGATGAAGTTTGTTTCGCCAACCGAATTTGCCAAAGACAAGCTGTGGTCCGTGCAGGAGTACTCACTGCTCTGCGGTCGCTCCATCGCCTCTCTCTTTTCGCGTCCCGTCTATTTCTCGGACATCTTCACGCAGATGGATTCCATCGGCATCGGATCGTTGCCCATTGTGATCCTGTCGGGCTTCTTTACCGGGTGCGTTCTGGCTCTGCAGTCCGTTTCGTCGCTCAAAGAGTTTGGTGCCGTTTCCATGACCGGCACGCTTGTTTCGCTCTCCATGGTGAAGGAGCTTGGCCCCGTACTTACGGGCCTGATGGTTTCGGGCCGTAACGCCTCCGGCATGGCCAGCGAACTCGGCTCCATGAAGGTGACAGAGCAACTGGACGCCATGCGTGCCCTGGGTGTGGATCCCATTCGCAAACTGGTTGCCCCGCGCGTCTCGGCCACCGTATTCATGCTGTTCTGGCTTACGGTCATTTCCGACGCCGTGGGCATGTTGGGCGGCGGACTGGTCGGGGTCTTCATGCTGGGCCTGAATGCCCACTCTTACTGGCGAACCAGCTATCGCGCCCTGAACTACGGCGACGTGGTGCAGGGTATGACCAAGCCAGTCTTCTTCGGGTTCATCATTGCCACCGTGGGCTGCTATTTCGGTGTGAGCACTAAGGGAGGAACACAGGGCGTGGGCAAAGCCACGACTCAGGCCGTGGTCGTCTCCTCCGTAATGATCATCGTGATGGACTTCCTCATCAGCCGCCTGACCATCGGCATCTTCGGGCGGTGACCACAATGCCTGAAGAAAAAGCAAAAGAACCAGTACTTGAGGTTCAGAACGTCAGCATCGCCTTTGATAACAATCGCGTTCTCGATGACGTCAGCTTCACCCTTTACAACGGTGAAACCTGCGTCCTGCTCGGCCCTGCAGGCGGCGGCAAAAGCGTTCTGTTGAAGATCATCAATGGATTGATTCCGCCGGACAGCGGTAGCATCCGCGTCTTCGGTCAGGAAATCACCACCATGACACAGCAGGAACTCTTCACAATGCGGCGTCGTGTGGGGATGGTCTTTCAGGAGTCTGCATTGTTCGACTCCATGAACGTTGAAGACAACGTGGCATACCGTCTGAACGAAGAAGGCGTAGATCCGGCCGAAGCGCATAAGCGCGTGGAAGAGTCGCTGGAGTTCGTAGAACTCAGCCAGGCAATCAACAAATTTCCTTCAGAGCTTTCTGGCGGCATGCGTCGTCGCGTCTCGATCGCACGTGCGCTGATCACCAAGCCGGATTTGATCCTCTACGATTCCCCAACGGGCGGCCTGGATCCCATCACATCCACGACTATTGTGGAACTGATCCTGAAGCAGCGCGACGAATCGCACACTGCCTCGCTGATGATTACGCATCGCCTGCAGGACGCGTTCTTCCTCGCCACGCATCATTGGGATAGCGCGACAAAATCCGTGCAGCCCATCCCTGATGGGGGCGTGGATAAGAACACAAAATTCCTGGTGCTGAACGAGGGACGAGTCGTCTTTGACGGGTCTACGCTGGAGCTGACCCATAGCGAAGACCCGTGGTTGCAGAACTTCCTCTCGTAGTCCTAGCGGTCTCCCTGTCCCAGTCGGCGCGCAAAAAGATTCAACGTTTCGCGATACAGGTGCATTGCAAGCTCAGGGTCATAACGTGCGCCCTCATCGCGCATGAATGCATGCGCTCCATTCACTTCATGCCACGCAAAGCGCAGGTTCAACTCATCCAGGCGCGCAAGAATCTGGCGACGGCCTTCCAATGGAATATGCGGGTCCTGGCGCCCCCAGATCATTAACAACTCGCCCTTGATCTCTGCCGCACGCGCCAACGAATCGTCGTTCTGCCCCTTGCCCAGTGACCCCTTATGGATGTCCGTTCCGTAGAAGCAAACCGTGGCGCGCACATCAGGCTCAAAGGCAGCGCGGAAGGAAAGATGACCGCCAAGGCAGATACCGATGGCACCAAGCTCGCCAGTGCAATCCTCGCGCGATTTCAGATGATCCAGCACCGCACGCGTATCCGCGTCGTAGCTGGCTAGTTCCTTCTCATACTTGTACTTGTTGCCGACATCGCTGCCAGCCTGGTCATAGGCCAGCACTTCACCCGCCGGTAGAAACTCATGGTAGACCTCGGGCATGGCGACCACATAGCCATGTCCAGCAAGCAACGCGGCTGTGCGACGGATGGGGTCTGTGATCTGGAAAATCTCCGAATAAAACACCAGTCCCGGATATTTACCAGGAGCAGCCGGACGCACGATATGCGTGCGCATAGGGCCATAAGGAGTCTCAAGGGTTACATATTCATGCGGTGCAAGAATCACAGTTCCATCTCCATTTTGTCTTAGCGAAAACTCACCGCAAGATGCCAACGCACACCGCGGTCCGCAGCTTTGCGAAGAACCGTTTCGTATTCTTCAAGCTCTTCACGAATGAACTCGCCTTCACTGCCAATCAGTGCTGGATCTTCCTTTAAGGCCTGCAGCATGGGCGACACCGTGGCCAATCCTTCGTATCCGCTGAACCACTGCGGTGGAAGCAGTTTTCCCTGTAGTTCAGGATCACCTGCTCCCTCTTCCAGCAGCAGCGCCATCGCGTTGTCATCCGCGGAAAAGAAATCAATGAGGGGACGCACTCCCAGGTGGATCGCCAGACGCTCCAACGGGTCTTCATTACGAGCCAGTGCGCGACCGTTCACGAACGTATCGAAGCCGGGATCGTCTCCCTCAACGACGATGTACATCGAAGCTGCCATCTGCGGCCTAGTGTAAACAAAACAGGCTTGTGCAAGTCCTGCGTTCGCCGTTTACCGGCGACGCAGACCCAGAAGGCTAAGGAAGAAGCTACCGAAGCACACCTGCGTTCCCAGCATCAGGCACAACATGGCTGGAAGCGTGCGACGCATCATCTCTACGGGAGGCAACGGCCCATAGCCCGTATGTGCCCAGCCGACAACTGAAGAGATCGCAATTCCGATACCAACCAGCAATAGCAACACGCCCGCAATCAAACCAGTTTCCAACGTGACGTACTGAAACCAACGATCAAAGCTTTCGTCTTCAGGCAGCAGGCCTTCGGTGATCGCAAACACTTTGGCCGAAACGCCAAAGAACACAAGCTGAAAGCCCAGCAACACACCTGCAGCGGCATACGCCAACGTATCCACACCCAGGTTGATATGGCCCAACGGACGCTCCGCAGGCAACAGCCACGCCATCAACCCAAAGCCGCCAAGCATCAACGTAAGGCCGGGAAACAGGAATAGCCAACGCGGCGAATACATCAGCAGGAAGCGGAAGTGTCGCCATCCATCGCGCCACGTCTTCAGGTGTGGAGGACGGCTACGGCCGTCCTTCTTCAGGTTCGTCGGCACTTCGACAATCTTCTGCTTCTGCAGCGACGCCTTCACCACCATCTCACTGGCAAATTCCATGCCCGTGGTGCGAAGCGCAAGGGATTCATAAGCGCTCTTGCTGAAGGCGCGAATACCGCAATGGAAGTCGCCAACCGGCGTATGGAACAACGTACGCCCCATCCAGCTTAGAACCGGATTGCCAAGATATTTATGCAGCGGGGGCATTGCGCCGGGTCCGATTCCTCCTGCGAAGCGATTGCCCATAACCAAATCTGCGCCGTTACGAAGTTGTTCCAGAAACCGTGGAATATGCGCGAAGTTGTAGCTATCGTCAGCATCCGCCATCAATACATATTTGCCCTGCGCAGCAAGAATACCCGCATTCAACGCAGCACCATAACCACGGATAGGTACGTTAACTACTCGTGCGCCGTGGTCGATAGCAATCTGCTGCGAACCGTCTGTGGAACCGTTGTCCGCAACGACGACTTCGCCCGCAATGTTGTTCTCTCGTAGTGCCGCCATTGCTTTATCCACGCAAATGGCAAGTGTCTCTGCCTCGTTCAAGCAGGGCATGACAACTGTGAGTTCTAACGAACCTGTATGTGCGGCTTCCTGTGAGCTCATTGCATTCATCATGGCATGACTTAAGACTTCGGGCTTAACCGGAGAGCGTAATACCTTGTCTCACCAAGCCGTTGCCACCCTTCCGTGGCGGGGTGTGCGCTATTCATCTCACCTGGGTCAAACGCCCCCACGATCACTTTTGCTCCCTGACTACGAAGCGCATCGTATGCCTGCTGCCGGTTCGGCATCGCGTCCAACTGCACAGCCAGATGCTTTGCCTCGGGTGCATAGATCTCATCAACGATACGCACTCCTGCAATCCTGGCCCAGTAGTGGTCGTTGAGGCATGCAGCCGCTCCAACACAGGCAATACTGTCACCCGGCATTAGGCCCATGGACCGCAACCCTTCCGCAGCATTGAAGATCTGAGCATCACGCCATGCAGGCACCTGCCCAATAATGGAAAGCTGTCGCCGATTCTCTGCCGTTTGTCGAATCAACGCTCCCAAAGGCAACAACGCAAACAGTAGCAACACAGCAGAAGGCACAAGCTGCAGTGTGCTCTCGTGTGATTTGCGCTTCTCAAACATAGCGAAGAGCGCAATCAGGATCAGGAGATATGCTGCCGTAACGTATCTCTCTTCAACATTCACAAGGGCATAAATCGCCCATATCAAAATGCCTAATCCCGCTACCGGCCAAGCATAACGACCGCGCCAGTTAAGTCTTCCGCATGTGAGCAACAGAACCAGCAGCAAAAGCAATGGCTCTGGATGGTTCAAAAGATAACGGAAGATCAAAACCACATTACGCTCATCACGTGACACAAGCCGGGACAACGAAAACTTCGCCGTAATGTGATCGTTCCAGTAGGTTGGATCAAACCACGGTGGATACGTCCCATGCTGCATCTGCGTATAGCTATAGACGCCCGGCGTCTGCATCAATTCCTGCTCAGGATGCTTCAACTCGACCACAGCAGAACCAAATGAATTGGTCATCCGCGGTTGCAGATGCATCTTCTCTGTGCCAGAAACATACCAGACATAGTTCAGACTGCCGGAGTCACCAAAATCAAATCGATGATGTTGACGGGAAAGCGCCGCGATATACGGCCCAGCGATGACACCAAATGCAACCAACGCAACAACGCTCTGCGCAAGCGCCGTGGGAATACGGCGCTTGCATACCAGCACTGCAAACGACGCCAGCGCAGCGACACACAAAAGTGTCAGCAGAAATGCGAACGACTTGGTCAGATACGCGAAGCCGAGCGTGAGTCCCATCAAGCCTGCATAAACAAAGGCTGCGCTACCTTCCGTCGCCAGCGCTTCCAGCAACAGCCCAACACCGGAAAGGATCAACGCTTGTAGCAGGCTATCCGTTCGCACTTTGCCAAGTGTCAGCTCTCGCGTGGTGGCAATCACCAGCAACGAAAGCCCAAATAAGGCAAGCAAGTCGGCAGAGAGAAGGCTCTCCATGGCCGGCGCCAGCCGTTTCCGTAAGCGCACCAGTCCATGCACCAGAAGCAGGATGCTACCCACTTCCAGAAAGAAAATGAAGACATTGACCGCGTAATAGGCACCCAACTCATCCCAGCGGTTCACATGGAATATCGTCTGCGCCGCAGCCAGAAAGGCCGGATACAGCGGATGCCAATAGGCATTCACCGCAGCGTGTAAGTTGTGCCCACGGATCAGATCAGCCAGATCCATGTAGGCTACGGCGTCTCCGTCAATGCTGTAGGCATCGTACTGTGCAGAAAACCACGCCAGTGGCACCAGCAGCAGTAGGTATATCCAAAGGGCTTTTCGTATCGCTGAAACGTTCACGCGCCTTCCAGGGGTCGAGGATGGGGAGCACAGTGGAAGCATCTTCAGGATAGCCTATGCAGCGGTGTTGCCTGTTGCTGCAAGGTCAAAAGAAAAAGACCGCAGCAAAATGCCGCGGTCTTTTCTTCTTTAGCTAATTCGAGTTACGCGCGAGGTGCGCCGCTGTTGCCACCGGGGGCACGACGTCCGCCACGACGACGGCGACGGCGACGCTGGCCCTGTGGGGCTCCGCTTCCGGCATTCTGCGACGAACCTTCAGGGCCTTCACCTTCAGACTCATCACCTTCGTCCTCGCCCTCAATCTCATCATCCAGATCATCGTCCTCATCGAAGTCCTCGCCGCCTTCCAGCGTGATGGTCTCCGTGGGGGCAGGAGCTGCCGGACGAGGAGCACGCGGTGCGCGATCCCCATTGCCCTCTTCCACCTGAGGATCAGGCAAGCCAAGCTTTGCACGCTGCTCCTTCAGAACAGCCTTGCGGCTCAGCTTGATGCGGTTACCTTCAATTGCCAGAACCTTCACCAGAACCTGATCGCCTTCGCGCAGTTCGTCCTTCACGTCCTTCACGCGATGCTCTGCGATTTCCGAAACGTGCAGCAGGCCGTCCGTGCCTGGGAAGATTTCGACAAATGCGCCGAACTCGGCCAGACGAACCACCTTGCCCAGGTAGGTCTTGCCGGGCTCCGGCACAGCCGTCAGATCGCTGATCATCTGGATAGCACGTGCCAAACCATCTGGATCGCTTGACGAGACATCGACCTTACCGCTGTCGTCCACGTCGATCTTCACCTGCGTGGCTTCGATAATGCCGCGGATCACCTTGCCGCCAGGTCCGATCAGGTCACGAATCTTGTCCGTCGGAATCTGCAGCGTCTTGATCTGCGGAGCGTAACGCGACTTCTCTTCCGATGCCGACGCGATCACTGCATCCATCTTGTCCAGCAGGAACAGGCGAGCAGCCTTGGCCTGAGCCAGAGCCTCACGCATAATCTGCGGCGTGATGCCCATGATCTTGATGTCCATCTGCAGCGCAGTAATGCCTTCGCGCGTTCCGGCCACCTTGAAGTCCATGTCGCCGTAGTGATCTTCCGCACCGGCAATGTCGGTCAGAACGGCGTAATCGTCGCCTTCCTTCACCAAGCCCATTGCGATACCAGCCACAGCAGCCTTCAACGGAATGCCTGCCTGCATCAACGACAACGAAGCGCCGCAAACCGAAGCCATGGACGAGGAACCGTTCGATTCCGTGATGTCCGACACCACACGCAGCGTGTATGGCGAGGACTTTTCATCCGGCAGAACAGCTTCAATCGCACGCGACGCCAGAGCACCGTGGCCGATTTCGCGACGACCGGTACCGGTCATACGTCCAACCTCACCAACGGAATACGGCGGAAAGTTGTAGTGAAGCATGAAGCGCTTCTTCACTTCGCCTTCGTAGGTTTCCAGGCGCTGCGCATCGTCGGCCGTACCGAGCGTTGCTGTGACCAGAGCCTGGGTCTCACCACGGGTAAACAGAGCCGAACCGTGCGTACGCGGTAGAACGCCCACTTCGATATCGATCTTGCGGATCTCGTCGAATGCACGACGATCGGGACGGATGCGGTCCTTCAGCACCTGCTCGCGGAAGATGTTCTCGCGCAGCAGCTCAAATACCTTACCCAGACGCTTCGCCGCAGCGGCATCGCCTTCCGGCAGCGACTTCTTCAGCTCGCTCTTGATCTCGGCAATCTTCGAATAGCTTTCAGTCTTGCCATACTTTTGTGTATCCAAAGCATCTGTCAGGCGCTCGCCCACTTGCGACTTCAGTTCGTTGTAGTAACCAGAAATATCTTCAGCTACAGCAACTGCGCGCTTTGTCTTGCCTGCCTTCACAGCCAGTTCGTTAATGGCAGCGCAGATCAGCTTGATCTGCTCGTGCGCAAACTCGATAGCCTCAACAGCCTTGTCTTCCGATACTTCCTTCGCACCGGACTCCACCATCGTGATGCCGTCCTTCGTACCGGCAACCATGATGTTCAGCAGGCTCTTTGTGCGCTCCTCGTAAGTCGGGTTCACAATGAACTCGCCGTCTACAATGCCAATTCGGACTGCGCCAATAGGGCCAAGGAACGGAATATCCGACAGCGCCAGAGCGCATGATGCTGCGTTAATGGCAATCGCATCCGGATCGTTCTGCTTGTCTGCGGAGTACACGAACGCGACCACCTGGGTCTCGTTGCGGTAGGTCTCGGAGAAAAGGGGACGAATGGGGCGGTCAATCTGACGCGAGGTGAGGATTTCCTTCTCAGAAGGACGGCCTTCGCGCTTGATGAAACCGCCGGGGATGCGGCCACCTGCATAGCTGGTTTCGCGATACTCAACGGTCAGCGGAAAGAAGTCGATGCCTTCCTTCGGCTCCGGAGCGCCAACGGCGGTTGCCAGGATCACGGTGTCGCCGCTGCTTACAAAAGCGGCGCCTGATGCCTGCTTGGCAATGCGGCCCGTTTCAAATGTGATGCTCTTGCCACCGGCAAGTTCAACGGTAATCTCCTGCTTCATAGCGGGTGTTCTCTCTTTGTGGGTTATGGAAACTTATTTGCGCAGACACGCGCATGCGCACGCACAGCACGATGGCCTGCGTGGCGCGAAATCCTTGTAAATGACGATACGAGGGTGATTTCGGACGAACTCCGAAACGAAATCCTGGATGTGCCGAAGGGCAGGATCAACCGTTCACGCTCCTCTGAAAGAGCGTGTGGCCGGGACGAAGACGTCCCGGCACAGCAGATACGGTGCTCCCGATAAACGAATGCACGAGAAGCGGCCCTCGGAATAACTTGAAGGAAGATTTACTTACGGATACCGAGCTTTGCGATCACTTCGCGGTAGCGGTCGGAGTCATTCTTCTTCAGGTAATCCAGCAGGCTGCGACGCTTGGACACCAGCATCAGCAGGCCGCGGCGCGAACCATGATCCTTCTTGTGCGTCTTGAAATGCTCGGTCAACTGGCCGATGCGCTCGCTCAGAATAGCGATCTGCACTTCGGGGCTGCCGGTATCGGTATCGTGCACACGATACTTGCTGATAATCTCGTTCTTTTTAACTGTTGCCAACACTGTCTTGTAGTGCTCCTGATTTCAATAAAGCCGAATTGGTCTACGCAACAGGATACCACTGGGGCGAAGATTCGCCAAAGCCAACCTACAGTTTTGGCAGTGGTTTCTGCGACGGCGGAGTACCCCGCAAAGCACCTGCCTGGTGCCGCGCATCAAAAGCATCCCGTACCCCCACAAATGCCGGTTTGGCGCGAAGCTGGCCGTCAAACAACAGAGGCCGTTGAGGTAAGCCATCTTCCCTCGCCCGATCCTTACCCTGATTCAGCCAGGTCCCTGCATCGGAAACTCCCCACGTCAGTACCGCAGTCACATTTCTTTCCGGTAATAACAGGTCCAGGTAGCTGCGATATCGATTGGCCACGCCAATATCTCGCGTTTCGACATCGGAAGGTAGGGTTCGATCGTTCACATCCAACTCTGTAATAAAGACTTCCAGTCCTATTTCGCGGCAATCCTGCACAAACCTCTGCAAACCAGGCCCATAGCCGTTCGCAGGTTGCGCCTGCAAGTGCGACTGGATCCCGACGGCGTCCAGTGGCACATTCCGCTGCTTCAACCGACGAAGCATCAGCAACACCGCCGCACGCTTCATTGCCGCTTCCTGGGTTTCCTGCTCAATACCGTATTCGTTGTAAGTCAGCAGCGCCGACGGATCGGCATCGCGCGCCACACGGAAGGCCATCTCGATATAGTCCGTTCCAATCATCTGCAGCCAGGGCGTGTTGCGGAGGCCATCCGGACGGCCATCCCTGATCTCGATCGCCTCATTCACCACGTCCCACGAATGGATGCGACCGGAATAGCGACCGGCAACGGTGCGGATATGGTCTCGCAGCAACTGACGGGCATTCACAGCAGTCACCTGCTTCGCGAACCACTCCGGCAGCGCCTCATGCCAGCAGAGATTGTGGCCACGCAAACGGATGTGACGGCGGGCAGCAAACTCGACCAACGCATCTGCATCTGCAAAGGAAAACTGATCTATCGCCGGACGCAACGCATGCCACTTCATCGCATTTTCCGCCACGATGATGCTGCATTGCTGCTCCACAAGAGCTCGGTAAGCCGCATCGTCACGCAGCTTCTGCGTATTGACCGCGAAGCCAAATAGCATTCGCGCATCCATCGCATGTGCCTTCAAAGAGTGTGGTCCGCTCACGTCCACCCCCGGCAAGCGATACCCCGAACCAGATGATCTCTTGGGGCCGCAGCCATTCAGCAGTGCCAATGATGCAGAGGCTATTGCCGCATGCCCAAGAAAATCTCGCCGAGACCATGCACGAGGATCACGCATGGGGCGTACGGCTCTCCTTACGGATCTCGTCCGTCCAGCGGAGAAAATGCAGAAACTGCTGCTTCTCAGCCCATAGGAAACCAAACACTTCCTTCGCGCCAATCTCCTCGGCGTGCAGTCCTGAATATGTCTCGAGACGCCAACGAAGATAAGGACTCCGCCAAGGGCGCAACCGGGAGCCACGCGTGCTGTTCCAAAGAAAACTAACCGCACCAATCACATGCCGAGTGTACCGGATATCGGCACCACGCTGCTGCTAGAGGTAGTCGAAGAGACTTCCCTTTTGCACCGCAGCAATCGTACTCAACAAAGCGGAACGCTGTGTCGTCACAGAAGAGAGTTCCGTTGCAAGCGTTGCTGTGTCCGCAGACAGCAGCGTCGATTGCTGTGCCAATAGATTCGTCTTCTGCGCAGTAATGTAATCGCTCTCACTGGAAATACGGCTCTGTGCAGAATTCAAAGTGGCTCGTTGTGAAATGACACTATTCAGCGCATCCCGCAAGCCACTCACAAGCGATGAAGAATCGGGCGTCGCTCCACTTTGTAAGGCGGTAATGATGTTGTTCAAAGCGTCAAAGACCGATGCGCCGGATGCAGCAAAAACATTGTTCCCCGCAAGAGAGGTGCTTACCGTGCCGCCTGATGTCAGTGCAACACTTGTTGCGTCGCTATTGCCGGTATAAGTTACATTTCCCGAAGCATCTTCTGTAAATGGAACTGCTGTAGAAGATCCGGAAAACAGATAGGTCCCACCATAGCTGCTATTGGCAAGCGAAAGAATCGTGTCGCGAATGGAAGACAGCGATTGCGCGGCAACCGCATTCGTTGTTGTATTTCCCGTGCCGCTCAACGCTCCTGTAGCCGTACTAATCGCAGAGGTCAGCTGCGACACCACTGACCCTAAAGCCGTATCCGCAGTCTGCATACGATTGCTGGCATTGCTTGCCGTGGAGAGAAATGCGGCGTCCTGTCGCAACGTGTCGGCCATGGTAACGGCCTGGCCCGACGCCACTGGATCGTCCCCCAATGATGTAATGCGAAGACCTGAAGACATCTCCTGCGAGATGCGCGTCTGCTGATCACTCAGATTCGAGAGCGACGAAAGCATTTGTTGCAGCGATGTGGTGCTATTCAACATGGATCATTCTCCCTGCTTCTGCATTACGAAACGGTCGTCTGCTGGCCAAGATTAATCGCCTGCGCCATCAACTCATTTACGATCGAAAGCACTTTCGCCGCTGCTTCATAGGACCGTTGATACTGTGTGAGATTGGCTGCTTCCGTATCCAGCGAAACGCCAGATAGATTCGCAACCTGAGTCGACGTTTGTGCCAGCACCGCATCATTCGCGGACTTGGTTGTAGTCGCAGAGGATACCGTCTGCCCCAGCGAAGTAATCATCACGGAAAACGCTCCAGAAGCCGTAAGTGATCCCACAATCGCCTGCGATGCAACGGCCCCTATTGCTGTAGCATTACTGCCGTCCGAAGAGGTGGCGATGCCATCGCCACTGCTAATGGCCATCTTCAACGTTGCTGCTGTATTACCAGAGAAAACATCTCCGCCAGCATTCCCGCTTGCATCGGTTCCGGCTGCGTTCTGTGCATTCACCGCAGAGGCAATCGCCGATGCGACCGAGTCTAGTTGTTGCTGCACGGCAGGGAGATCCTGGTCACGAACCTGCAATAAACCACCGATACTGCCCGACAGAATGGAGCCGGTAACGTCAGATCCATTGGACATAATGTGGACGTTTCCGTTTACAGTAGCCGTGCTCAGACTGATCGCCTGCGTTCCATTCAGTAGAGGCGTACCGTCAGACAGGGAAAGGTTCACGGTGCCATCGGTTGCTGTCACCGTATTTACATCCACCAGTTTTGCAAGGGAAAGAACGGCCTGGTCACGTTCATCCTGCAAACCGCTGGTGTCCTGCCCTCCCGCTTGCTGAATCTGCTTGTTCAAAGAGGCAATGCTCGTGAGAAGACCATTTGCCTGATCCACAGACGTGCCAATCTGCTGATTGAGCGAAGTCGTCTGTGCACTCAGTTGCGATGCTGTCCGATTCATCGTTGTTACAAGCGCCTGCGCAGCGGCATAAGCAGTTTGCCGCGTATTGGTATCAGAGGGCGAAGATGCAAGGGACGTCACGCTGTTAAAGAAATCGCTGATCGCTGCCCCAATGCCCGATGCATCGTCACCCGAACCATCAATGGTGAATAGAGACTGCAGATTGTCCAAGGCCGTAGTACGCGCGCTACTAGCACTCGAAGCTTCGGTAGCCTGCTGCAAAGACCGTTGCAATACACGATCACGCTGAGCGGTCACGGTCGCGGTCACACCGGAACTGGTTGAGATGCCATTTACATTCACCATATCGGTGCTGGAAAAGCTGGCAACCCTGCGGGTATAGCCATCGGTGTTTTGATTGGCCATATTTTCAGCGGTCAGCTTCATCTGCTGTGTTGCAAGCGTCAGATAACGTTCCAGCGCATCGGCTGTCGGCATCTCAAGCATCAAAATTTTCCTTTTCGCTTAAGTCAGAGCAACTTACTGCCGATAAGTGCATGTAGAAGACCAATAGTTAGGCCGCTCCTGTGAGCGGCCTAACTGCAATATGCAGGTTGCTTGCGAATTTTCTAATGTATCGTGGCGGATATCCGACCCGGAAGCCGGATATGTTCTGGTCGAATCCCCGCCTCCTCACCACAAAGAATCACTGCGCGCTGAATCATGTGGCCAAGCTCACGAACATTGCCCGGCCAATCAAGGTTTTGCAGCAATGCAAGAGCTTCCCTGCTAATGGATTTGCGCGGCGTGCTCTCGCCTAACTTGCGCAGAGTATGCTCCACCAGCATGGGAATATCCTCACGCCGCTCTCGCAACGCAGGTATCTCCACGGGGAACACCGCAAGTCGGTGATACAGATCCAATCGGAACCGACGATCACGGGCAAGCTCTTCCAACGGCTGATGCGTCGCCGCAACGATCCGCACATCCACACGGATAGGCTCATTTTCGCCCACCTTCTGAATTTCACCGTTCTCCAGAAAGCGAAGCATCTTCGCCTGCAACGGCAAAGGCATCTCTCCAATCTCATCCAGAAACAACGTGCCGCCATGCGCTGCTTCAATACGGCCCATACGCGATGTCACAGCCCCTGTGAACGCGCCACGCGTATGTCCGAATAGTTCCGCTTCCAGTAGATGTTCCGGGATCGCAGCACAGTTCAACACCACAAACGGCTTCCCTACACGAGGGCTCAACCGATGCACTGCCTTTGCAACCAATTCTTTTCCGGTACCCGTTTCTCCCAGCACGAGAACGTTCGCTGGATGAGGAGCCACCAGCCGGATCTGCAGCGCCAGCTCCCGCATCATCGCAGCATCACCAACGAACTCGGGAAGATGCATCTTGATCTCTTCCGGAACTTCAGCCTGCATCTCCCTTGCCGCAGCCACCGGGGCAACAAGAGGTACCGTAACCGGTGCCTGCAGCCATGCCGCACCATCAAATCCACTCGTTGCAGGCGAGGTTTCCGTGCAGCTTTCCTGCGCCTCTCGCAATGCATGCAAAAGCTCATTACGGCGCGCACTGCGCACTGCAGAACCGCTACAACTACCATCCATCTGCAACATATCCGTCGCAGGACAAAGTGTCGCGGCATACGTCGCAAACTCGGTAGCATCCAAGTCTGGCAGCCAATGATCTACGATCATCGCCTCCGGCGCCAAGCTTCCAAGATGCATCATCGCTTCAGCACCGCCGGAAGCCGGAAACACCTCCCAACGCATGCCTGCGAGCAAAGTAGAAAGCTTGTGCCGCAACTCCGTATCAGGAGTCACCAACACCACGGAACGCTGCACAACTGACGCCGCAACAACAGCACTCATCGCGCCCCTCCCGCATGCAAACGCGCAGCGGCATCGCGTACGCGTTCCAACTCTGATACGGCGCGACGACATTCAGTACGTGCAGTGTTTAAAGCGTCCTGAAGCTGCTCCGGCGTGGTGCGAAGAGCAGCCATCTCCACGGCAAACAACAGCGCAGTCATAGGCTGTGAGAGCGAGTGGATGGCATCTTCCAGTTCTTCCAACGCAGTATCATTCATGGTCAACTCCATCTGGTTCATGCAACCTCCAAAGCTGTATGGAAACCAGCAGCCGCAGGCACAGTGTTGAATCGTAACGAATTCCCTTTATCTTTCGCAGCAATGCCATATCCCTCACCACGCATGGTCTGCACCAGGCCCACCGCGCCCACTGCACCCAACTTACGGCGAAGGTAATTCACATACACATCCACTACGTTCGTTCCAGCATCCGGCGACATCTGCCACACATTCTCCATCAGTTCACGACGGGACACAGTGCGCCCCTTTTGCAGCAACAGATATTCCAACAACGTGAATTCCTTTGAAGTGAATTCAAGCATCTCTTCCTGGAACGACACTGTGCGTTGAATGCGATCCATACGCAGCCCTGCACATTGCAACACTCCTGCTGAGGCTCCCATCCGTCGTCTGCCAATAGCCTTACAACGGGCTAATAGTTCATACATGGAGAACGGCTTCAACAGATAGTCATCCGCGCCCAGGTTTAGGCATTCAATCTTTTCCGATAACTCCGACCGGCCCGTCAATATCAGGATCGACATCGAAGCAACCCGATCATGCAGTGCGCGCAATACATCGACGCCATCCATTTGCGGAAGCCCCAGATCCAATACCAACAGATCCGGCATGTCTTCCTGAATGCCTTCCACGGCACTTGCACCATCTGCAACTACGCGAACGGTGTGTCCTTCCAGTTCGAGCGCTTTCTTTAGAAACAAAGAAAGTGCCGCATCGTCTTCTGCCACCATCACTCTCATTCGTTGTTCCTCCCGCGTTCCATTTGTCCATGTGTTGAGCAGGTGTACTTTTCCATCCGTCACCTGTCTCCATCTCAAGATGCCGTGAACATGAGAGCAAAACAATGATTCGCTGGCAGCGGTGTTCGCGAGTCGTACCACATCGGGAACAACTATGCCACTCCATTGCCTTTCTTGGTTCAAAAAACTTTTACCTTGCAGTTCGCCTTTTATTCGCTACAATTTCAGCCATGGCGATCACGCGGCGACAAAAAGAGGTTTTGGACTTCCTCTCCGGCTTTACCCAGCGCAAGGGATACTCCCCTTCCTACGAAGAAATTGCGGCTGGACTTGGCCTGAATTCGCTGGCAACGGTGCACAAACACATCACAAACCTGCACAACAAAGGCCTCTTGCAGCGAGCGCACAACCGCAGCCGCTCCATTGACGTCCTTTCGCCTAGGAATTCGCGTAAGAACAACGAACGTCTTCCCCTGATGGGTCGCATTGCCGCAGGTCGCCCCGTGGAAGCTATCGAAACCGCAGAATCCATCTCGCTTTCCGAGATCATCGGCAACCGAGAGGTCTTTGCCCTCGAAGTCCGTGGCGACAGCATGCGCGACGAACACATTGTCAACGGCGACTACGTATTAGTGGAGCGCACCAACACTGCCCGCGAAGGCGAAATCGTTGTTGCACTCGTCGACGGTGCCGACGCCACACTCAAGCGCTATTACAAGGAAGGCAATCTGATCCGCCTACAGCCTTCTAATAATGAGATGGCCCCCATCTTTGCCCCGGCCGACCGCGTCGCCATTCAGGGCAAGGTTCTGGGCATGTTGCGCAAGTATGCCTGAGGAAGCCAGCAGCGAACTACGCTGCGATCTTCTCGTCTTCGATCTGGATGGAACCCTGATCGACTCGGAACAGGACCTCGCCGCGTCAGTGAATGCCACACTAGCGTTCCTTGGGCGAGAAATACTTCCACCACATCGCATTGCGGAGTTCATTGGTGACGGCGCTGCCATGCTCGTCCGCCGCTCCCTGGAAGCTACAGGAGCCATTGACGAAGTAGCACTTGCACAGGCAATCCCTTTCTTCCTGGACTATTACCGCGCACACAACCTCGACTTCACCTATGCCTATCCCGGCGTCATCAGTGAACTCCGCAGGATTCGCGCAGCAGCGCCATCCCTGCCGATGGCCATCCTCACGAACAAACCCTATCGTCCTTCACGCGTCATCTGTTCCGGGTTGGGGCTGTCTGAGTTCTTCTTTGCCAACTACGGTGGTGACAGTTTCCCCACCAAAAAGCCAGATCCCGAAGGCATACAGGCGCTGATGGAAGAAGCATCGCGCATGCTGGGCCGTCCGGTATCTCCGCAACGAACCGTTCTCGTCGGCGATTCCCACGTCGACGTCGCCACAGCGCGCAACGCTGGCATCCTCTGCCTGGGATGCAACTACGGATTAGCCCCGGCAAAGCTGCGTGAAGCAGGTCCAGACGCGATCGTGGACAGCCCCACGGAGTGGTTCTCCGCTCTGCAGGAACTTCTGCCCTAACCTTCCGCCGGTGTCGCTTCGCGTTCCTGCCGGATGAGGTTTCCGCTCACTGCCGCACCCGCCGCAGGATGCATTCGCAGATACGAAGGCAAACTCAGCGCAGCAAGTCCAGCCATCACGCAAAATGCCACACGAAAATCGAATGCACTCGCCCCGCCACGTACCAATGCGCTTCCATGCAGAGCGAGCGCAGAAACTGCCACACCAAGACTCGTCGTCATCTGATTGATCGTCGTAGCCAGCGTGGTGCCGCTGTTCTTCAACTTCTCAGGTAAGTCCGCAAATCCCATGGTCGTAAGCGCTGTCAGTTCCATCGAACGCCCAAGTCCACCAGCAAATAAGACAAGCAACGTGATCACCTTCGGCGTGTTTGCATGCAACCATCCACACGCCACCAGTGCCAACGCAGTCAACGTCCCATTCCACAACAGAACCGTACGAAAACCATAGCGACGGAGCAACGGCCCGGTCAGCGGCTTCATTGCCAAATTTCCCGCAAACACCGCCATCGTCAGCGATCCTGATTCCAACGGATTCAGCCCAAAAGCCTCCTGAAACAGCAACGGCAGCAAGAATGGTACGGAAAACACCGCCATACGAAATAGCGATCCAGCGCCATTCGATACACGGAATGTCTCAATACGAAACACTTCCAGCGAAAACAAAGGCTTTTCCGCGCGCCGCAGCCACCACACCGTCCCCAATGACAGTGCAACAGTAGCCACTAAAAGCACAGCAGCCTTCAATCCCGGAGCATGTTCCACTTCCAGAGATTCCAGCAAATACATCAAGCAGAACGAGGCCGATCCAGCCAACAAAAATCCAGGAAGATCAAAACTTTCGCGAACGGTTTCACGATCCTTCGGCACCAGCTTCAGCGCCAATGCAAACAACACCACACCGATCGGCACGTTCAGCAAAAACATCCAAGGCCACGTCGTAAACGAAAGAATCCATCCGCCCAGCGGTGGCCCCAGGATCGGCGCCACCAGCGCAGGCCAGATTGTGTACGCAATCGCCTTCATCAACTGCGCTTTGGTGGAAGCGCGCAGCACCATCAGCCGCCCCACCGGCACCATCATGGATCCGCCAATGCCCTGCAATACGCGTGAAGCGGTAAACAAGGGCAACGTGTGACTCAGCCCACACAAGGCAGAAGCGCAGGTAAAGATCAGAATGGCTGAAGTGAAAACGCGCCGTTCGCCAAACCGCATGGCCACCCATCCGCTCACGGGAATGAAGATGGCCAGCGTCAACAGATACGCCGTAATGCCAACATTCACGGCAATGGCGGACGTACCAAAGTCGCGCGCCATCGTCGGTAACCCGGTCGCGATAATCGTCGCATCCAGGTTCTCCATAAACAGCGCGCCCGCCGCCAGTAGAGCAACGGCCAGCGCATGTCCACGCAGCGTGGACGGGTCTTCGACTTTCTTTGAGGTGGTCGCCAAGACCTTAGTTTACTAAGCCGAGACCGTGTCCGCAGACGCCGCACGCAGTTTCATCGGCTGGCGATGCCAGTACGTAAGCGAACGCCACGCCCACTCCACAGGACCAAACTGGAAATAACGTAACCAGATCGCGCTAAAAATCAGGTTGAACCCCCACACACCGGCCATCACGTAATACACCTTGTAATACGTCATGTAGCCGTACCAGTGCGTCGGCCCCCACACAAAAAGGAAACGGCAGATCACACTCGTCGCCAGATAGTTGGACAATGCCATCTGCCCCACATTGGCCACAGCCTTCGTTGCCCATCGCAGCGCACCCGCACGCACAATCAGCAGAATCACCGCAGCATTTGCCAGCGCTCCGCTCACGCGACAAATATCGTAAGGCCCAAAGAGCCAGATGGTGGATTTCACAATCTCGAAGCCGTTCTTCCACGCGATGATCGCTCCAGCCGCGCCCAATGGAAGCGAAATCGCATAGCCAATCACCGCGGTCCACACATACACCTTCGTCGGTTGCTCGCCGGTAAGAAATCCATTCTTGTAAAGCGCCATGCCCAGCAGCATGAAGATCAGCACATCCGGAAACGCAAACTGAATCGCCTGCTCTGATTGCAGCGCATCTTTTGCATCCGCCCCCAGCGCCTTGGTGTAGCTCTTGTGATCCGCAACGTCTTTCTCGGTGTCCACGCGCAGGCGACTCCACTGCTTGTCCTGCGACACCTTCTCCACAATGTCTTTGCGTTCCTTCTCCGTCAGCGTCTTGCCCGCATGAACCTTGGCAATTGCGTCATTGCCGCCCTTGTTCGTGAAGTACACGCCCACACTGCGTCCAATACCCGCCGCCAGCACCCAGACCAACAGCAGCCAACCTGCCGTCCGCCGCAGCGTTTTCGACTTCAGGTGACGCATCGGATACAGAAACAGCAATCCCGTAATGCCGTACCAGAAAAGAATGTCGCCATTCCAGATCAGGAATGCGTGCAGCATCCCAATCACCACCAGCCACATATTGCGACGAAGAAAGATATCCGCCACACGATCACCGCCACCACGTCGCTCCGCACGCTCCGTCAGCAACACTGCGCCAGCACCAAACAACATGCTGAACATGGCGCGCATCTTGCCTTCAGCCAGCACCCATCGCAACATCCACGCAACAGTGTTCGCAGTCGCATGCGGCCCGCTAAATACAGGCGACAGCATGCTCAGCGGCAATGCGTAGTTGGTATAGCCATAGGCAAAATCCGTGATGTTCATAATCAGGATGCCCATCAGCGAAAAGCCGCGCAACACATCCAGCGCGCCAATGCGTTCCTGCCGAGACACCGGCCCAAGCGCCGGTTCCTCTGGTCCTGCAAGCTCTTCCGGCATGCCGACAGGTAGAGCCGATTCATCAAACACAAGCGGAGAAGTCGCCATACGGAACTCCATGTACAAAAACGGCGAACGATCGTGGACGAAGACTATCACCGGAACAGTACCCGCAGAACATCAAAATTTCCCCGAACTTTGCCGATTTCAGCCACGTATACAGCTCTCAGGAACGGCGCACGGGCAAGAATCCCCTTGCCAAAGGCGCGCCGCAGTGTTCTATTGGATAACCATAGGAACACCTATGGGTTTCCTATAGGAGATATCGACGTGAGCGAACGCGCGGATGTGTGGCAAGGAACCCTGAGCCTGATGGTGCTGAAAACCCTGCAAAGCATGGGGGCACAGCACGGTTATGGCATCGCGCGTCGCATCGAGCAAACCAGTGGCGACCTCCTCGCGCTCAACTACGGCACGCTCTATCCCGCACTCGTGAAGCTGGAACAGGAAGGGTACATCGCCGCGGAGTGGGGCAACTCTGACAACAATCGCCGCGCCAAGTTTTACTCTCTAACGCGCGCAGGTCACCGCCGCCTTGCCACGGAGACAAAGAGCTGGCAGCAGACCAGCGAAATCATGGCCCGCTTCCTGGCGCTGGAGGCTGCAAAATGATCGCCGCTCTGCGTGCCTTCTTCATCCGACTGCGCGGCCTCTGGACAGCTCCGTCTAATGAGTCCGGCATGCGGGAAGAACTGGCCCACGACCTTGCCCTGATGACAGAAGACGGTGAACGCCGCGGTCTTTCCCATGAAGAAGCACGCCGCCAGGCGCTATTGCAATTAGGAGGACTGGAACAAACCATGCAATCCGTTCGCGATCGTCGCACACTTCCCTCCATTGAAGAATTTCTCCAGGACCTCCGCTTCGCCCTTCGCCAACTTCGCCGCAAGCCCGGCTTCACTCTAACGGCCATCTTCACGCTCGCACTCGGCTTCGGAGCCAGCATCGCCATATTCGCCTTTGTCGACGCCGCCATGATCAAGCCGCTACCCTACCGCGATCCGCAGCGCCTTGCATGGGTTACAGAAACCGTCGAAATCATGGGCCCCGCCAACCTCTCCTGGCAGGACTATCAGGACTGGAACCAGCAGGCAAAGAGCTTCGAGTCCTTTGCAGTGTGGCGCTATGCGGGCTATCAGATGCGCATCGGCGAAGGTCTCGTATTCCAGCCAGCCATCCGCGTCAGCGCCAATTTCCTGTCCACTTTGGGGCTCCATCCTGCCGCAGGCCGCGACTTCGTCTCCTCGGACAATCTGCCGGGAGCTGGCAAGGTCATCATGATCAGCTACGATCTGTGGCGCGACAGCTTTCACAAAGATCCGGCGGTAGTAAACCGCGCCATTGAAATGAGCGGCGATAAGTACACCGTCATCGGTGTTCTTCCAGAGAACTTCCAGTTCGCCCCACGTGGACGTCTGCAACTCATCACAGCCATCTCCCCTAAAACTGGCGACTGTGAAGCTCGTCGCAGTTGCCACTCTCTCAATGGTGTGGCGCGTCTTCGTCCCGGCATCACCTTCCAGCAGGCAGATGCTGACGTCAAAGCCATCGCCAACCGCCTGATGCAGCAGTATCCTGACTCCAACCGCGGTCAGGGTGGCATCGCCATGCCACTTACAGAGCAGATCGTTCGTAATATCCGCCCCGTCTTCTACGTATTGCTCTCCGCAGCACTACTGCTGTGTTTCATCGCATGTGTAAACGTTGCAAGCCTGCTGCTCGCACGCTCAGAAAGCCGTCGCCGCGAGTTCGCATTACGGACCGCTCTCGGTGCCACACGCCGACGCATGTTCCGGCAGTTCGCAACGGAAAGCATCACACTCGTTCTTACCGGGGCTGCCACAGGACTTGTGCTCGCAGTCGCAAGCGTGCGTTCCATCATGCTTCTTGTACCGAAGAACATGCGTGACCAGATGCCGTTCTTCGACGCGGTTTCCATCAATCGCGACACTCTACTCTTCTCGCTTGCTGTAGCAATAGGGGCCGTCCTGCTCTTTACGCTCATGCCGGCAGTCCGCATCTCGTGGAACGCATTGCAACGTGCCATTGCAGAAGGCAGCGCAGGTACAGGCTCCGGCAGCCTCAGCTGGAATCGCGTGGGCTCGCTGCTTGTGATCGCAGAGGTTGCTGTGGCAGTCGTACTCCTCGCAGGCGCGGGCTTACTCTCACGTAGCCTTGCGAACCTGCTCCGCACGGACCTCAACCTCAATCCGGATCATCTCGTAACGGTCGTTGTAACTGGCACCACAAAGAAATACGAAAGCGATCCTGCCGTCTACGCCATGCAACACGCGGTCGTTGAAAAGCTACGTGCCATCCCC
This sequence comes from Terriglobus sp. ADX1, assembly GCF_036877645.1. Taxonomy (NCBI): domain Bacteria; kingdom Pseudomonadati; phylum Acidobacteriota; class Terriglobia; order Terriglobales; family Acidobacteriaceae; genus Terriglobus; species Terriglobus sp. ADX1. The sequence goes on along the minus strand of NZ_JAEDXV010000012.1, from coordinate 82,421 downwards.
GGCGTAACCTCCGTTGGTTTCGGAAACTCGCTGCCTGTCAGCTTCAATGGCAACACCGAATGGATTCGCTTTCCGGATCGTCCCTATGACGGAAAACATATCGAAATCAACGAACGCAACGCCTCTGCCACATATTTTCAGGCGCTCGGCACACCATTGCTCAAAGGTCGCTACATCTCCGAACAGGACACAGCGGACAAACCTCTCGTGTCAGTCGTGAACCGCGTCTTCGCAGAAAAGTATTTTCCCGGCCAGAACCCCATTGGTAAGACATACGGCAACACTACGCTTGATCCCAAATCGATGAAGACCATCGTTGGCGTGGTTGAAAATCTGCATGAAGGCTCGCTCGATGATCCCATCTGGCCAGCAGCGTATGACTCGGCATATCAAAACACTGACCAGACAGCTCTTGTCATTCGCGTCGCATCAGGAGAGTCCGCTGTCATTGCGGCAATCCCAAAGGTCGTACACTCCATCGACCCTGACCTCAACATGAGCGATGTGATGACCATGCGCGACCGCATCGACAGTTCACAAAGCGCCACACTCCATCGCGGCGCGGCATGGCTGTCTGGCGCATTCGCCATCGCTGCGCTGCTGCTATGCGCTGTTGGACTCTATGGAGTCATCAGCTACTCCGTCTCTCTGCGCACCCGCGAAATCGGTGTCCGCATGGCCCTCGGCGCACGTCGCGAATCCATCTACGCGATGGTGCTGCGTGAAGCCGGACGCCTAAGCCTCACCGGCATCATCAGCGGCCTGTTGCTCGCAGTCCTCGCCGCCTCACTCCTGAAGTCCGTTCTCTTCGGCGTCTCCGGCTGGGATCCGCTCACCCTCGGTGCGGCCTGCGTCGTACTTGGCTTTGCATCTTTCCTGGCCAGCGCCCTACCCGCGCGCAAGGCAGCAACAGCCAATCCCATGGAGGCGCTCCGCACGGAATAAACACCGCATACGCCGCAGAAAGTCCATCCGTCCAGCAATCCGTCTTCACCGCAAAAGGCGAAGAAAAGGTAAACTAAACGAATGGACTTTCAGCTCGCGACGGAGTACAAACCACAGGGCGATCAGCCTACCGCGATCGCCGAACTCACACAGGGATTGCGTGACGGCGAGAAGCATCAGGTTCTCCTTGGCGTCACCGGCAGCGGCAAGACCTTCACTATGGCGAAGGTCATTGAAGCTTCCAATCGGCCCGCGCTTGTCCTCGCGCACAACAAAACACTCGCCGCGCAGCTCTATCACGAGTTCAAACAGTTCTTCCCCAACAACGCGGTCGAATACTTCGTCAGCTACTACGACTACTACCAGCCCGAAGCCTACATCCCCAGCGGCGACCTCTACATCGAGAAGGAAGCCACCATCAATGATGAGTTGGACAAACTGCGCCTGAGCGCAACGCGTTCCCTCTTCGAACGTCGCGACTGCATCATCGTTTCGTCCGTCTCCTGCATCTATGGCCTCGGCTCGCCGGAAGCCTATTACGGCATGTTGATGCTGCTGGAAAAGGGCCAGAAGATTCGTCGCGAAGACATCACGCGCCGTCTCGTTGAAATCCTTTACGAGCGCAATGAAGGTGACTTCCGCCGCGGCACCTTCCGCGTGCGCGGCGACATCATCGAGGTCTATCCCACCTACGACGAACTCGCCTACCGCATTGAACTCTTCGGCGACGAGATCGATTCCCTCTCACAGATCGATCCGCTCTTCGGCACCGTCAAGCAGAAGTACGCCCGCCTCCCCATCTATCCGAAGTCGCATTACGTCGTGCAGCCTGAACGCAAGTCGGCCGCCATCGACTCCATCGTGCGCGAACTCACAGACTGGGAAGCACAGCTTGAAAAAGAAGGCCGCATGGTCGAGGCGCAACGCATCCATCAGCGCACCCGCTTCGACCTCGAGATGATCAAGTCCGTCGGCTACTGCCACGGCATTGAGAACTACTCGCGCCACTTCAGCGGACGGCTTCCCGGCGAACCGCCACCAACGCTCTTTGATTACTTCCCGCGCGACTTCATGATCTTCATCGACGAGTCGCACGTCACCGTCCCGCAGCTTCATGGCATGTGGCATGGCGACCGCTCGCGCAAGGGCAACCTCGTCGACTACGGCTTCCGTCTACCCTCTGCGATGGATAACCGCCCGCTCACCTTCGATGAATTTGAGAACCGCACTGGCCAGATCATCTACGTCAGCGCGACACCCGGCCCCTACGAACTCACCAAGGCAGCAGGTGTCATTACCGAACAAATCATCCGTCCCACCGGTCTCGTCGATCCACCCGTAGAAATCCGCCCCATCAAGGGCCAGATCGACGACCTCCTGGCAGAGATTCGCGACCGCGTCAGCAAGAACGAACGTGTTTTGGTAACAACACTCACGAAACGCATGGCCGAAGATCTCAGCGGTTACTACACCGAAGTCGGCGTGAAGTGCCGTTACATGCACTCGGAAATCGAAACACTCGAACGCGTGAAACTCCTGCGTGACTTGCGCAAGGGTGAATACGACGTCCTCATCGGCATCAACCTTCTCCGCGAAGGGCTCGACCTGCCGGAAGTATCGCTGGTCGCGATCCTCGATGCGGACAAGGAAGGCTTCCTCCGCTCGCAGGGATCGCTCATCCAGACCATCGGTCGCGCCGCGCGCCATCTCAACGGACGCGCCATCCTCTACGCCGACAACATGACAGACAGCATGCGCCGCGCGCTCGACGAAACCAATCGTCGACGCGAAAAGCAGCTCGCCTACAACGAAGAACACGGCATCATTCCGCAGTCCGTCGCACGTCCCATCGGCGAAGCTCTCGTCGGCATCGCTGAAGCCGACTACGTCGACGTCACCACGGACGCATCTGTGCAGGACTTCGCATCGCAACAGGAATTGGACAAGCACATCGCCAGTCTGGAAACCGAGATGCGCGAAGCCGCAAAGAACTTTGAATTTGAAAAGGCTGCGAAGCTGCGCGACACCATCAAGGAACTGCGCACAAAGGAATTTTTCTTCGCTTAGAACGGAGTTGCAGATCGCCTCTAGCCGATCTGCAACTCCGGCAATTCAAACTGGATGGTGGGAAGCGACTCAAACGCAGGCCGGGCAAAGTAATAGCCCTGCTGATAGACCACGCCCATATCGCGAAGGCGCATCGCCTGATCGTACCGCTCCACGCCCTCAGCAATGGTGACGATGCCCAGTTCAAAACAGGCCTGCACGATCGCCTTCACAATCACCTGCGAAGTGCGATCCTCATCCATCGCATGCACCAGCGCCATATCCAGCTTGATCAGATCAGGCTTCAAACGCGAAAGCAGCTTGAGGCCGGAATAACCCGCGCCAAAATCATCCATCGCCACCTTCACGCCATACTCACGATACTCATCAATGATGGGCTTCAGTTTCGCCAGGTCCCAGATTTCTTCATCTTCCACCAGCTCCAGCACCAGCCGTTCCAGCGGAAATCCCATCTCGGTGGCTTCCTCGCATGTACGTCGAAGATCGCTGGCCTCATTCACAGCAGCATTCGGGTTCACATTCACGCAAAGGCGTGTGGAACCGGTCGTAAGGAATCCGCAACGAATCGCCTCAGACATCGCTTTGGATCGGCATGCGCGGTCAAAGGTATGAAAGTGTTCGGTGGGCACACGCGAAAGAACACTGTGCGCAGACTCGCCGCTCTCGGAGCGCACAAGCGATTCGTAACCGTAAACGCCGCCGCTGGCGACATTCACGATTGGCTGAAACGCCATAGAAAACTTTGGTATGCCTCCGCGTACACGACCGGAGTGGGATGCAGATCGCAATCTGCGTTCTTGTTCACGCACCCAGTATTGGTACTCCAACTCCTGCATACTCCTGACTGGCCTCTCTCAAAGTGAGTATCAGTAATTCCCTTAGACCAGCTCACACCTTGAATCACCATACATTCCCGTTCTGGGAAATTTGGCGAACTACAAAGCTGATAGTAAGGCTACCCCCAAAGGTGGGTCTTCACTATGTACCAAAGGTGTTAGTACCTCCTTCGAGACACTTGAAAACTGCGATAATCTCCTGAATCCATGAAGCTCAGATCTCTCGTGGCCTCCGCAGTCCGTGGCCACATCCGCATTACAGTGTCCCGTGTCTCCCGATTTTCGCGGCACATATTGGCACTTGTTCTGCTCTTCATGGCGTCCATCGCACCTTCCCAAACACGCCTGATCCTGAATTCCGGCAACGCCGTAACCACTTTGAGCGGCAGCGGTCGCAATGGCACAACCAGCGCCGGGGATGCCCTGGCGACGCGGCTAGGAGCCCCGCGCACGGTGGTCTATGATGCCGCGGGCAATCTATTCGTTGTTGATAGTCGAAACAACATAGTCACCCGGATTACCCCATCGGGCCAACTATCTGTTGTTGCAGGAACGGGGCGCGAGGGCTACGACGGAGACGGTGGCGCTGCCACCAAAGCTCTGCTCAACCGTCTCATGTCCATCGCCCTCCAGCCCGATGGAACACTCTTCATTGCAGATACGGGTAATCACTGCATCCGTCGCGTCGCCCCCGACGGAACCATCACCACCGTAGCGGGTATTGGAAAACCCGGAGATTCCGGTGACGGAAGCCCTTCCCAAAATGCCAGACTACGCAATCCCTCCGGTCTGGCAATCGATTCCGACAACACCCTCCTCATAGCCGACACCGGCAATCACCGCATCCGCCGCCTCACCTCAAACGGAACCATCGTCGCCGTTGCTGGCACAGGAAAAGAAGGTGACTCCGGCGATGGAGGACCAGCCACAAGTGCCACATTCCGCAGGCCCACAGCCCTGCTCGTACTGAAAGATCGCAGCATCCTCATCGCCGACACCGATGCCCGCCGCCTCCGCGTCCTGTCACCAGACGGCACCATCCGCCCCTACGGCAGCACAAGTTTTCGCAGCCCTGAAGGAATGACCCTCGACGCCTCAGGCAGCATCGTCATCGCCGATGCGCAACTCCAACAAGTTCTGCAAACCGCATCGGCAGGAAGCAATGCCCTGGCCGGGAACGGCAAACAAGGCACGTTGGCAACCGGTGCCCTCAACACACCCTCCTCGGTTGCAACAGATGCCAGCGGAGGCATCGCCATCAGCGACCGCGGCAACCACCAGGTGCAACATCTCGCATTGTCCGCATTGGACTTCGGCAGCATTCCCATTGGGCAGACTTCAGCAGCGCAGACACTGCAACTGCAAAATACCGCGGACACCCCGCTCTCCATCACATCCATAGCACTGTCGCCCGCATTTTCCATCACCTCAAACGGAAACTGCGGCACACTTCCCTTCACGCTCGCCGCAAAGGCACAGTGCTCTCTCCAACTTGCCTTCACACCGCAAACCAACGGAACCGCGCAGACCATCGGACTGATCCAATCCGCCTCCGCGCCACCGTCCATGTTGCGGCTCACCGGCATCGGAGTATCGGGGACAAACCTCGCGACGTCACGTATCTCGCTGGTCAGCGACGGCTCCATCAGCTATTCCGGAGCGCCCATCAAGTTCACCGCCACCGTGGCAGGTTCGCTGCTAACGCCGCCCACCGGTAACGTGGTCTTCCAGGACGGCACAAACAACATCGCCACCGTCCCCCTCACGACAGGCATCGCCACGCTCTCCACAGCAGCATTCACTGCCGGCACACACACAGTCCGAGCCATCTACAGCGGCGACAGCGCATACGCCACCAGCACCTCCACATCCATCACGCAGACAGTCGTCGCAGCGCCAGACTTTTCGATCACGACTTCTGCAACTAGCTACAGCGGCAGCGCCAACAACTCCGTCACCGTGCCCATCACACTGCTCCCGGTGAATGGCACATTGAATCACCCAACCACGCTCACCATCAGCGGACTTCCCAGTGGAGCCACCGCGACCTTCACGCCATCCACATTCACTCTCGGTGGCGATCCGGTCGCTGTATCTCTTCTGATCAAAATCCCTGCAACGCTCGCGAGCCAGCAATCGCACACCTGCGTTCTACTTGCAGCATTGCTTCTACTCGGCATCCTCCCCGTGAAACGAAAGTGCCGCCCCGTCTTCCTGCTACTCTTCTGCACATTCACGCTGCAAGGATGCGGCGGTTTCCGCACCACCTCCAGCACCAGCACCGCAAACAACACGCACCGCTACAACTGCACCATCACCGCCACCACCACAGGCGTCGTGGGCGACACGCTCACACACTCCGTCCCCGTAGAACTGGATCTCACGCAATGAAGTTCGTCGTCTCATTCCTTGCTATCGCATTGTCATGCACCACAGCACACGCACAAATGCAGGACAACTCTCTGCAAGTGGGCCTGCGCTACTCTGCCACGGCTGCCAACGCCCCACCGGGAAGCTGCGGATGCTTCTTCCTGCAAGGAGGCGCCATCGAAGCCTCTATCCCCGCCCTGCCGCATCTCCTCGCGGTAGTGGAAGCAGGTGGCAGCACCGTCGCCCGCGTTCCCGCAAGTACACGCGGACTCAGCGAAATCACGCTACTCGCAGGCCCACGCTATACGGTGCCCATCCATCGTATCCATCTCAACGCACAGGCACTCTTCGGTGCAGTGCGCGGCTTCGACAGCGACTTCATAATCACCACCAACACGCACACAGACACATCAACAAATCTCGCGATGGCCTTCGGCGGAAGCGTTGATCTGCCCCTGAGCCACGCAATCCTTCTGCGTCCGCTACAGGTCGACTACCTGCAAACCAATCTCCCCAACGGCGTCGATGATCGCCAGCGCAACATCCGTTTCGGAGCAGGCGTAATCTTCCGCATCCACCTACCCTCCAACCGCTGAACCCAACCCAATCCACAAAAGCAGAAAGCCCGGCGCGAGGCCGGGCTCCTGAGCTTTCAGTTGTAGCAACAAACACGTGCGAAGCACGTCGAAGTACCGAAGTGCCTAGAACTGGCCCCAGAGGAGCTGGTTGTAGACCTCGTGGTGGAACTGTACTTCGCTTCCCTTCACGACAGTGCCCAGAAGACGCGGGCAACGATCTGCCGAAGCCTTCTTCAACTCAGCAAAGCGCTCCTTCACATCCGCACCCAGCATGCTTGTGATCCACTCCGATCCCTGGAAGTTCTCGATCGCGGTGTAGATGTTGTCCGGCAGGTAACGAGCAGCCTGACGCAGGTTTTCAATGTTGCCAATCTGTCCATCGAGACCCGTCTTGAAGACCGAGTACAGCACGCCGTACGGGTTCGCATCCGGACCAACCGAACGCACTTCAACACGAGCAGACTTCTCGTTGCCGATGGGGATACGAACCATCGAACCACGGTCAGTAGCCGAAGCCTTGATCTGGTTCGGAGCTTCGAAGTGCGGATCGAGGCGGCGATATGCATTCACTGACGAGTTCAGCAGCAGGCAGATGTCATTGCCGTGCGTCAGAATCTTGTCGATGAAGCTCCATGCCAGATCCGACATGTTCTCTTCACCGGCCTTGTCGAAGAAGAGGTTCTTCTTGTCCTTGGTGATGGAAACGTTGGTGTGCATGCCGCTGCCATTCACGCCGGTAACCGGCTTGGGCAGGAACGATGCGGTCATACCCATCTGCGTGGCCACCTGGCGGCAGATCAGCTTGTACAGCTGGATCTGGTCAGCAGCAGAAACCACATCACCATAGGTGTAGTTAATTTCGAACTGCGACGGAGCCACTTCGGGGTGGTCCTTTTCGTTTTCGAAGCCCATCGCGCGCTGTACTTCCGCAGCAGTGTCAATGAACTCACGCAGCGGATCGCCTGGCAGCGAGTGGTAGTAGCCGCCTGCGTTCACGTACTCAAACGAGCCGGTCTTGTGGTAGCTGCGCTCCGCATCCACGCCTTCAAACAGGAAGCCTTCCACTTCGTTCGCAGCGTTCAGCGTGTAGCCCTTCTCGTCATACATCTTGTTGGCATACTGCTTCAGGATGCCGCGAAGATCGGCAGCGTACGGTGCGCCGTTCTTATCGATGACTTCGCCGAAGACCATGACCTTACCGGTGCCGAAGACATCCGACGGCGTCCAGTAGAAGGCGTTCCAGTCCAGACCAAGGCGAAGATCGGATTCCTTCTGAGCCGTGAAGCCACGGATCGAGGAGCCGTCAAAGGTCAGGTTGTCATAGCTGTTGACCAGGAACTTCTTGTCATAGTCCAGCATGTGCAGGCGGCCTTCCAGGTCGCTGAACAGCACAGTGACGGCCTTAATGCCCTTCGTGTCCGTCAGGTACTTCAGACGCTCTTCCTGAATCTTGTCGATTGCCACGCGCTTCTTGCGCTGGTCCTTAGCTGCCAGGTTAAGGTCTTCGAGTTCTGCATACGACAGTTCGAGAAAATCGCGGTAGTTGCCGGACATACGACTCCTTAAGTCTCCCCCAGGCTGGCTATGCCATTACCCTGGTAGGTCTTCGCTACAGATGTGGTGTGAAAAGGCGGTGAATCACCGATTCTTAAGTTAGCAGAAATCCGTGGTAACCCCCTATAGAAGATTGACGTTCTGGACCACGAAAAAATAGGTCGTCTTGCGCGAATGTAAATATTTGCAATTCCCGTAATTCTCACGGGGCGAACGCCCACGACAGGGCTTCAACATGTGATAATTTCATTTGGGCTTCTGCTTATAGGCAGCAGCTTTTGAATCAGTCTGGAGGCTACGACTACATTGGGCATGAACATGGTTCCGAAGCGCATCTTCTTCACGAAGGGCGTAGGAAAGCACAAGGAACGACTCACCTCGTTCGAGATGGCGCTGCGCGACGCCGGCATCGCGGCACAGAATCTGGTGCGTGTGTCGTCCATCTTCCCGCCCAAGTGCAAGTTGATCACCCGCAAGGAAGGTTTGAAGTACCTGAACCCCGGCGAGGTCGTCTTTGCAGTGGTCGCGGAAAACAGCACGCGTGAAGCACACCGTCTCTGCGTGTCGTCCATCGGCGTGGCTATCCCCACCGATCGCAACACCTACGGCTACCTCTCCGAGCACCACAGCTTCGGCGAGACCGAAGATCAGGCTGGTGACTACGCAGAAGAGCTGGCAGCGGAAATGCTCGCCACCACACTCGACGTGGACTTCGATCCCGACAAGAGCTGGGACGAGAAGAAGGAAATCTACCGCATCTCCAACAAGATCGTTCGCACGGCAAACGTGACGCAGTCCGCCGTAGGCGACAAGAAGGGCCTGTGGACCACCACCATCGCCGCCGCCATCCTCATCATGGATGACGAGGAGAAGTAGCGCTCCGCAGTAACTGGAATCTGCAAAGAGCGCTGGCAATGCCAGCGCTCTTTGCATGTAACGCACAAATAAGAATCGTCATCCTGAGCGAAGCGCAACAACGGAAGCATCGCTCAAAGAAAACAGCGAAGCTGATACGAACGTAGTTCGTCATCCTGATCGAAACGAAAGGCATCGCTCAAAGAAAACCAGCGAAGCTCATACGAACATAGTTCGTCACACTGAGCGGAGCGCAGCGGAGTCGAAGGACCTGCATTCTTCTCCCCAACGAGGATGCTACGGGGGAAGTCGAATCGCTTCCCCGCAGCCGGAATCCAAAGAGAAGCACACATGAGCCATATCAGCACTGACAATTCGCAACAGTTCGCCAGCGACAACTACTCTGGTATCTGCCCTGAAGCTTTAGCCGCAATGCACGAGGCCAATCACGGCCACGCCACCGCATACGGTGACGACCCCTGGACTGCACGCGCCGCGAACCTCTTCCGCGATCTCTTCGAGACAGACTGTGAAGTCTTCTTTGCCTTCAACGGCACTGCCGCTAATTCCCTTTCGCTCGCCGCTCTCTGCCAGAGCTATCACTCCGTCATCTGCGCCCAGACCGCGCACGTGGAAACCGACGAGTGCGGCGCGCCAGAGTTCTTCTCCAATGGCAGCAAGCTCCTCACCGCACAAACCATCGACGGCAAGATGACGCCCGACGCCATCCGCACACTCGCCACCTCGCGTCAGGACATCCACTTCCCCAAGCCCAAGGCCGTCACCATCACGCAGTCCACAGAAACCGGACGCGTCTACTCGCTCGATGAAATCAAAGCCATCAGCGAAACCTCGCGCGACCTGAAGCTGCATCTCCACATGGACGGCGCACGTTTCGCCAACGCAATGGCGCACGTCGGCTGCACGCCCGCAGAGATGACATGGAAGTCTGGCGTGGAAGTCCTCTGCTTCGGCGGCACGAAAAACGGCATGGCTGTAGGCGAAGCCATTCTTTTCTTCAACCGCAAACTCGCAGAAGACTTTGACTACCGCTGCAAACAGGCAGGCCAGCTCGCCTCCAAGATGCGCTTCCTCTCATCGCCCTGGGTTGGCATGTTGGAAAGCGGCGCATGGAAGCGCAACGGCGAACACGCCAACGCGATGGCGAATCGCCTGCATACCGCCATCAAAGACGTGCCCAACGCCAGCATCATGTTTGACGTGGAAGCCAACGCAGTCTTCCTGATGGCCAGCGAACCGCATCTGCAACAGCTCCGCGAACGCGGCTGGCGCTTCTACACCTTCATCGGCGGCGGCGCACGCTTCATGTTCGCGTGGGACACCGACCCCGCACGCGTCGATCAACTCGCAGCAGACATCCGCGCCATCATGAGCTAAACCGGGTGCCCCACATCTCGCTTCTGAGATGTGGGCATTCGCGCAAAGCGCGAATCAGGCATGTGAAATCACCACCCAACCATCGGCATTTACATGCAATAGAAGTACCGATGCTACAAGCGCCAAAGGGCGACCAGATATTAGCCTGGGCCGAAGGCCCAGGCGACGCAGGACCAGAAACGCCAAGGGCCAAAGGCCCGCCCTAAACGAAGGGAGCACGAATGAAGAAGACCAACGTAGCCCTCATCCAGATGAGCTGCGAGCCCGACACGCAGAAGAATCTCGACAAGGCCGCCGCACGCATCGAAGAAGCCGCAAAGAACGGCGCAGAACTCATCTGCCTGCCAGAACTCTTCCGCGCGCAATACTTCTGCCAGCGCGAGGATCACGCACTCTTCGCCACCGCTGAATCCATCCCCGGCCCATCGACCGAGCGCATCTCGCAAATCGCGAGAGAAAACAAGGTCGTCGTCATCGCATCGCTCTTTGAGCGCCGCGCACCGGGCCTGTATCACAACACCGCTGTCACCATCGAGCGCGACGGTCAAATCGCCGACGTCTACCGCAAGATGCACATCCCCGACGACCCGCTCTACTACGAGAAGTTTTACTTCACACCGGGCGACCTAGGCTTCCGCGCACTCGAATCCACCGCGGGCAACATCGGAACGCTCGTCTGCTGGGACCAGTGGTACCCCGAAGGCGCACGCGTAACCGCACTCAAGGGCGCGGAGATTCTCTTCTACCCCACCGCCATCGGCTGGCACCCCAGCGAGAAGGAAGAGTTCGGCGAAGCCCAGTACGACGCATGGCAGACCACGCAACGCGCCCACGCTATCAGCAACGGCGTCTGGGTATGCGCAGTGAACCGCGTAGGCCATGAGCAGGGTGACGTCATCCATAACGGCGTGAACATGCCCGGCCCCGAAGGCGCAGGCCTCGAGTTCTGGGGCGGCAGCTTCATCGCCGATCCCTTCGGACGCATCATCGCCAAGGCATCGCACAGCGAAGAAGAAATCCTATACGCCACACTCGACCCCGCACTCGTCGAAATCACTCGCCAACACTGGCCCTTCCTACGCGACCGCCGCATCGACGCCTACGAAGGCATCACCAAGCGCTTCCTGCTATAGCCACAAAACGCACGGGTGGTCATAGCCCCCTTTGCGTACATTGCGCAAACTTAGCGAACTTTGCGTTCGCTCTTGCCTTTAAGGATCTTCAAAATGCCCGAAACACCAAACAGCCTCGGCTACCGCATGCCCGCAGAGTGGGACGCACACACCTCCACCTGGATCGCATGGCCGCACAACGCCGAAGACTGGCCCGGCAAGTTCCAGCCCATCCCTTGGGTCTACTCCGAGATCGTCAAGAACCTCTCGCAGGTAGAAGACGTGAACATTCTCGTCAACGACGAGCGCGCTCAGAAGGTCGCCACACGCATCCTCACCCGCGCCGGTGCCAACCTCGCCCGCATCCATTTCCATCTTTGGAAGACGGACCGCATCTGGCTACGCGACAGCGGCCCCATCTTCGTTAAGAAAGCTAACGAAGTAGCCATCACCAATTGGAAGTTCAACGCCTGGGCCAAGTACCCCAACTGGCACAACGACGACCTCATCCCCTCGCACGTCGCAAAGCACTACGCGATGCGTGCGTTCGAACCCATGATCGGTGATCATCGCGTCGTCTTGGAAGGTGGCTCCATCGACGTCAACGGCGCTGGCGCATTGCTGACCACGGAAGAGTGCCTGCTCAGCGAAGTCCAACAGCGCAACCCCGGCATCAGCAAGCAGCAGCTTGAAACCTGCTTCCACGACTACCTCGGCATCGACCAGGTCCTCTGGCTCAACCGCGGCTGCGCCGGTGACGACACGCACGGCCACGTCGACGACATCGCGCGCTTCACCGCCGTCGACACCATCGTCGCCGCCACCGAGCACAACACCACTGACGAAAACCACTTGCCGCTCGCGGAGAACCTCGATCGTCTGCGCAGCTTCCGTCAGCCCAACGGCAAGCCGTACAACGTCATCGAACTGCCCATGCCCGCACCGGTCATCTTCGACGGCGAACGCCTGCCCGCCAGCTACGCCAACTTCTACATCGCGAACAACCTCGTACTCGTCCCCACCTTCAACGACGCCAACGACCGCATCGCGCTCAACATCCTCGCCGACCAGTTCCCCACTCGCCAAATCGTCGGCATCCACTGCGGCGACTTCATCTGGGGACTCGGCGCTCTCCACTGCATGACGCAGCAGGAACCCGCATAAACAGAACACCAAAACGAAATGAAGCGCTCGCAGACAAACCATCGCGAGCGCTTCATTCGTTTTAGGCACCACTGCATGTAAGCTGAAATTGTCCTCGCCAATCCAGCTGTTCCGGAGATCATCATGCACAAGGTGTTCCTGACCGCAGCATCGTTTCTGTGCACCTTCATCGTCGCGGCGCACACCGTAGACGCCGCGCTACAACCGGAAAATTCCATCCCCGTTCCCGCCAACTATCGCGAATGGATCTACATGACCAGCGGCATCGACATGACATACGCCGCGCCCGGTGCAGTAGGACTGACGCAGGAACACCACTCCGTCTTTGATAACGTCTTCGTCAATCCCGAAGCATGGGCATCCTTCAAGCAAACCGGCCACTGGCCTGACGGCACAACGTTTGTTCTTGAGAACCGCACCGCAGAAGAAAACATCTCCATCAACAAGGGTGGCCACACGCAAAGCAGCGAAGTCAGCGGCCTCGAAATCCATCAGAAGCGCGGCAACGAATGGTCTTTCTACGTGCGCGGTAAAGACGGCGCAGAACATCTCGTTCCCAAGCCCGCAAGCTGCTACACATGCCATGAATCGCACGGCGCAGTCGACACCACTTTCGCGCAGTTCTACCCCACCGCTCTCCCCATCGCGAAAGCAAAGAACACTCTCAGCGACGCCTACCGCACTGAGCTAACACCTGCCGCAACCAAGTAAACTCAGGTGTAGATGACCGATATCGAAGCCATGCACGAAGCCATCGCCGAAGCGCACGCCGCAGAAGCAGAAGGCGAAGTGCCCGTAGGAGCCATCATTCTTCTTGATGGCGAAGTCATTGGCCGAGGCAATAACCGCGTCATCCGCGACAACGATCCCACGGCCCACGCCGAAATCGTCGCCATGCGCAACGCGGCGCACCACCTGCACAACTACCGCCTCACCGGCTGCACGCTCGTCGTCACGCTCGAACCCTGCGCCATGTGCGCCGGAGCCATTCTCCACGCACGCTTCGGCCGCCTCGTCTACGCCGCAGCCGATCCCAAGGCAGGCGCATGCGGCAGTGTGCTGGAAGTAATGAATCATCCGCGATTGAATCATCGCGTGGAAGTCATCCCCGGCGTTCTCGCGGAAGACTGCAGCGCCATGCTCACCAACTTTTTTCGCGCTCGCCGATAGCCTTCCCTGCATCCAACCTCGCATGAGCGAAGGCAAACTCGCAGGCAAAGTAGCACTCGTTACCGGCTCGTCATCCGGCATTGGTCAGGGTATCGCTATCCGTCTCGCAAAAGACGGTGCAGACATCATCGTCAACTACTCTGGCAATCCCGCAGGCGCAGACGCCACAAAGCAGCAGATCGAAGCGCTCGGTCGCAAAGCCATCAGCGTGAAGGCCGACCTGTCCAAAGTCGCTGACTGCCAATCGCTCGTGCAATCGGGCATCGATGCCTTCGGCAAAATCGACATCCTCATCAACAACGCAGGCGTTGAAAAAGGATCAGAATTTGTCGATGTCACGGAAGCCGACTACGACTTCGTGCTCAACGTGAACCTCAAAGGCCTCTTCTTCACAACGCAAGCCTTCGTAAAGAATCTGCTCTCCAGGAACATGCCTGGCCGCATCATCAACATCTCTTCCGTGCATGAAGATATGGTCTTCCCGCACTTCGCCACCTACTGCGCAGCCAAGGGCGGCGTACGCATGCTCATGCGCGACCTCGCCGTGGAACTCGGTCCAAAGAGCATTACCGTCAACAACATAGCGCCCGGCGCCATCATCACTCCCATCAACCAGTCACTGCTCAACGACAAGCCAAAACTCAACGCTCTGCTGCAGAACATCCCCTTGGGTCGCATGGGCACAGTCGACGATGTCTCAGCTCTAGCGGCCTTTCTCGCCAGCGACGAAGCAGCGTACGTCACCGGCTCCACCTACTTCGTGGACGGCGGCCTCATCCGCAACTACCACGAGCAATAGCGGCAAAGGAGTAAACTAAAAGCATGGATCTGAAGGTTTACACCGCTGACTGGTGCCGCGATTGCTTTGTCGCCAAGCGCTTTCTGACGCAGCACAACATCCCCTACACCGAAGTCAACATTGAAACGACTCCAGGCGCTGTTGATGATCTTCTTCAGAATGTAGGCAAGAAGGCCATCCCGCAGTTCGTCATCGACGGCAAGTGGGTACAGCCGTACCGCCCCGGCCAGGGCTTCCTCTTCGATGAGATGTCCACCCTGCTCGGCGTGCAGCAACCGGGATAAGCTTCACAATCAAGACAGCAGAACGCCCTGCATCAGCAGGGCGTTTCTCATTTCTGATACCGATCCAGCACGTCCTGTAGCGTCAGCACGCCTTCCACCACACCACGCATCGCACGATTGGACACGGGCAACAGCGGCCAGTTCTTGAAGTAAGGCAACGCATGCGCCAACGGCTGATCCGGGAACAGCATCGGCGTTCTGCGCGAAGCAACGCTCTGCTCCAGTGTCCTGTCACCGTTGTCCTGCGCCTTCTGCAACAGCTCCTTCATCTCTGCCTGTCGCGCCGCATACCATCCATCACCACAACGAATCAGCACAACAGGGGCAGCGGCAATCCCCCCGTTCAACTCCTTCAACATCTCGCCGCCATTCAACACCGGTACATCCGCAGGTCGCAGCGCATCCTCCACGCGCAGCTCCGTATCTTCGCGTTCTTCTTCCAGAGAAGGCAGATACAAACCATCCTGATGCGTAAACACCTCAAGAATCGGCACCGGCTGCAGCGAACGCGAAATGATGTACGCAATCGTGTTCGACACAATAACCGGCAACACAATCGTGTAGTTGCCGCTCATCTCCATGATCATGAACACGCTGGTCAGCGGCGCGCGAATAAACGCGGCAAAGAACACGCCCATACCCACCAGCGCATACGATCCCACTGATCCCGTAAGCGACGGAAAGAAGTGATGCTCAAACGTTCCCACCGCAGAGCCCAGCATCGCGCCGATGAACAAAGCTGGCGCAAACAATCCACCTGGCGCACCCGATGAAAATGAGAACGTAGTTGTCAGCAGCTTGATCCCTGCCAGCAGCAACAGAAAGCCAACCGTATACTCCGCGTGCATGGCGGCATCCATCGTGCCGTAGCCCACGCCCAGCACCTGTGGCACACCGAGATACGCAATCGCTCCCACAAACAAACCAGCAATCGCTGGCGCAAACACCTGTCGATTCGCAGGCAGGCTACGCAAACGAGGCCGCAGATATTCCAGCGCGCGTGTCAGCGCAAGGGATGCGAATCCGCCGATCACGCCCAACACCGCGTACGCCATCAACTCGCGCGGATCGCGCAGATTCACATTGGGAATGCGGAACATCGCCTGCGATCCCCAGAACCACCGCGCCACCACGACCGCAGAAACAGCGGACAAAACAATGGACCCAAGAATCGCCGCAGTCCACTGCCCAATCACCTCTTCAATCACAAACAGCACGGCAGTAATCGGCGCATTAAACGCCGCCGCCAGACCTGCTGCGGCACCCACCGGCCCAAACAGCCGCATGCGTTCGCGCGACAGCCCCACATAACGCCCAATGCGCGAAGCCACACCCGCACCCAGATGCAGCGACGGATCTTCTGGTCCCAGTGACTGTCCCGATCCAATCGATAACGCGGCCAGCAGAAACTTGCCGATCATCGTCTTCGTGGAGATGTAGCCGTTATGGATGTAAAGAGCAGCCTTCGTCTGGTTCACGCCGGATCCGCGCACTTCCGGAAAGACGAATCGCGTCATCAGGCCCAGCACCACGCCCACCACCGCGGGCACAATCAGTAGCCGCAACTGGTGCGGTGCTGGCGCCGATCCCTGCAGCAGCACCGTCAGCCACTCAATGGCCATGCGGAACGAAACCACCAGCAAGCCGGAGATCACGCCAATGAAAATACTCAACAGCAGGAACAGCCGCTCCTCACGCTTCGGAGCGTGTTCCACCTGCTGATCCGCCGCGTCTTCCATTCCCTTCGAAACCACCGCTGTTTGCGCGCTCATGACTGACCTCCGAACTGCGTCGCCGGATGGTCAGCCAGGTACAGCAACAACGCGTCATCACCCGTAGGCGCGCCGCATACATCTGCCGCACTCCGCTCTGTGTTGAAAATCAAGAGTCGATACTGGTCCTGCAAATCGTCATCATGCCGCAACTCTGCACGATTCTTCGCCGTATCCAGCGCCTTCCATTGCGTCTGCAACTGCATCATGTCAGCCTGCCCCGCATGTTTCGCAAGACATCCATCCACCCGCGCCATCGCAATCCGCGACGCCTCCCGCAGATGATCTGCACGCACCTGTGAAGGCACATTATGCGACAGTGCCAGCGCCTGCAGTCGCTCTGCGTTCTCCTGCATGGCACTCATCCGCTGTTTCTGTTCCGCCGTCCACAATGACTTACGCAAAGCCCGCGTCAACTCCTCGGCCGAGCACGCATAGTCACCCTGCGCATAGCAAAGCTCGCCAAGCTTCGCCTGCGCCGTCGCACCCAATACCTTGTCATCGCTTACGCTGCGATAGGCTGTCGCAGCATCTTTCGGAGCACCCGCTGCCTCCAGCGCCTCACCAATCCGAAGCTGCGATGTCGCATCCGGATTATTCCCCGCTGCAATCAACAACTCCGCGCGCGCCGCTTGGCCCTGCCCCAGTTCCACCAGGTAGCTCGACAACTCAAGACGGATATCCCGCCGTCGCGCTGGCCCATCTCCGCCCCATGTACCGAATACGGCTGCCCGGTAATACTGAATCGCGTCAAACGGTTTTTTCTGTTGCCGCGCCAACCGGGCAAGCTCCAGGTTGATGCCGCCATCTCCCGGCTGCGCCTGCCACAAATTCAGAAAGTAGTTCTCTGCCTCATCCACACGCCCGCTCGCGGCCAGCGCACGCGCCAGGGCAAGCTGATTTTCGCGAACATCCGGGCGAAACCCAAGGGACGTCCGCAGGGCAGTCACGGCCTCTTTCGATTTTCCCGCCGCCAGCGCCTGCTGACCGCGCTCGGCCCAGCGCACAGCCAGTTCTTCTCGATGCGCCTCAAAACTGCGAAACAGCAGCGTCGTCACACCGCTCATCGCCAGCGTTACCAAGGTCAAGGTCAGAAATCTAAGGCCATCCCGCAGCATCAGGCGTCGGCGAGCTGCCTTCACCTGCGACGGTAAAGGTGCCACTTCGACATCGCGACTTCGTGCGTCCATTAAACTTAATGGTAGCGCGCATGCAGCCCGCGCTTATCCCGGCCACCACGCCAAAGAGGTACGTTCCCTTGATCGATCGCTATACACGCCCCGCCATGCGCCAGCTCTGGTCCGACGAATCGAAGTTCCGTGCATGGCTTGAAGTTGAAGCGACCGCAAGCGAAGTCCTCGCCGACGCAGGCATCGTCCCGCAGGAAGCAGCCAAGGCCATCCGCTCTAAGGGCGACTTCGACATCGCACGCATCCAGGAGATCGAACTCCAGACCCGCCACGACGTCATCGCCTTCACCACCGCCGTCGCAGAAAAGGTCGGCCCCGAATCGCGCTGGCTGCACTTCGGCCTCACCTCCACCGACGTCGTAGACACCGCGCAGGCCCTCCTGCTCAAGAAGGCATCCGCAACCATCCTTGAAGGTCTGCATGCACTATCGGCTGTCCTCAAGCGCCGCGCCATTGAATTCGCACTCACGCCCTGCATCGGCCGCACCCACGGCGTCCACGCCGAACCCACCACCTTCGGCCTCAAGCTGCTCCTCTGGTACACCGAGTGCCAGCGCAACATCGCCCGTTTCACCGCCGCCGCGGAAGACATGCGCGTGGGCAAACTCTCCGGCGCGGTCGGCAGCTACGGCACCGTCACCCCCGCATTGGAAGAAGAAATCTGCAAACGCCTCGGCCTCAAAGCCGCCGAAGTCAGCACGCAGGTTCTCCAGCGCGATCGCCACGCTGCATACATCGGCGCACTCTCCATCATCGCGTCCTCGCTCGACAAAATCGGCACCGAAATCCGCCACCTCCAGCGCACCGAAGTTCGCGAAGCGGAAGAGTTCTTCAGCGAAAAGCAGAAGGGCTCCAGCGCCATGCCGCACAAGCGCAACCCCATCACCTGCGAGAACATCTGCGGTCTTGCCCGTGTGATGCGCGCAAACTCTCAAGTAGCACTTGAAGATGTCGCCCTGTGGCACGAGCGCGACATCTCGCACTCCTCCGCCGAGCGCGTCATCCTGCCTGACACTACTACGCTCGCTGACTACCTGCTCAGCAAGGCCACCAACCTCATCGACAAGCTCATGGTCTACCCCGAGCGCATGTTGAAGAACCTGAACCTCACCGGCGGCCTCGTCTTCTCCGGCCAGCTCCTGCTCGATCTCGCAGAAGCCGGCATGCTCCGCGAAGACGCCTACAAGACGGTCCAGACCTTAGCCATGAAGGCATGGAAAGAAGACCTCGTCTTCAAGGAACTAGTAGCAGCCGATCCGCAGATCACCAGCCTGCTACCGCCCGAACGTATCGCCCGTGCCTTTGATGTCAACCGCCGCCTCGGCAACGTCCCCGCCATCTTCGAACGAGTCTTCGGAGAAGGCGTTTTGTCACACAAGTAAGAGCAGTAGCTCACAATCGTCATCCTGAGCGAAGCGCAGCGCAGTCGAGACCTGCATTTCTCTCCCTCACTTCAACGCCTCAGGGAAGGCAAAAATGCTCCCACCAGACGACACCCAACTCATCCAGCTCATGGACGCCGCACTCGCAGACGCAACCCGTCGTAGCGGCCCATGGCTGGCCTGTCGTCCGGGATGCAGCCAGTGCTGCACCGGCGTATTCCGCATCGGCCCGCTCGACACGGAGCGAATCCGCGAAGGCTTCCGCATCGCCGAACCGGACAAGCAGCAGCGCATCAAAGAACGAGTCAAGCAATCTATCGCAGATCTGAGCGCAGATTTCCCCGGCGACACCGGGACCGGCATCCTTTACGAAGACGAAGCCTCCCTCGAACAGTTCGAAGACTTCGCCAACGACGCTGTGTGTCCCGTTCTTGACCCCGCCACAGGAACGTGCGATCTCTACGCGCATCGCCCCATGACATGCCGCACCTTCGGTCCGCCAGTCCGTACAGAAGAAGATGGATTCGGCATCTGCGAACTTTGTTTTATCGGCGCCCCAGCGGAAGCGATCGCTGCGGCTGAACTGCATCTCCCAGACCCCGCGCTCGAAGCCACACTCGACGAACAAACCGGCATCACCGGCACCACCATCGTCGCCTTCGCTCTGAAAGATTAAGCGACCGACGTTTAACTCTCCGGCAACCCCATAAACCGGAACGGCTTCGCTTCCTTGAAATCTTTCACGGCATTTCCGGAAAACGTATTCTTCTGATCTTTGCCCAGGTCCAGCTTCATCACCTTACCGGTCTCCTGAGAAAAATCAATATCTTTGAAGTTCATCCAGAAGACATTCGGTGTCAGTGCCGACTCGAAAAAGTAGATCAGCCGCTTCTGATCAGCCACCGTCCGCCAACGCGTTGACGAGATATTCGGCTGATCCGGCGTCGTAATGCCAAACGGTACAGACGCATTGCGAATCACGCTAAAGACACTCGCCAACGCCATGTCCGGATCTTCGCTCTTGGGAATCGCGTTGATATAAAACGAAGCCCTCGCAAAACGGTCCGCAGCGCGGTTCGTTCCCGGCAGCATAGTCGTGCCGCCAATGTCGTTCCAGTAGGAATACAGCGCCAACTGTTCATCGTAGGTCGGCGAGTTCGTCATCACCTGGTACTGCCGGCCATGATGAATCACCTGCTTCCCTTTGACATACTCCACCACCGCGCTATCACCGCTGGGGTCTGACATCGACATGTGCAGGTTGGCAAGCCTCTCTTCACCCGGCACCTGCGCAGTGGCAACCAGCAATGGCTCTTTCTCCATCGCCTCCACCGCCTCAGACACCGTTGCATACTTGTCCAGCATGTATTGCGCCCACAGCGAAATCGCCAGTCCTGGCTTACTTCCATCGAACGCGGGATACTCCGATTCCGCCAACCACAGCAGGTTCACCACCAGCCCTTTTTCATTCATGCCATCGGTGGTTGAAATGTCATATCCGCTGGCGATCACACTGCCATACTTCGATGTCCAATGAAGCGTGCGTGGCCCCGTCGCTCCGTCACGTTTCATACCACGAGCCAGAATCCAGAGGTTGGTCCCAACGTCCACCTTCCAGTCCATGGAACGCGCCGTAATCACCTCATCATTCGCACCGTGATACACCGCGCGCGTACAGGCATCAGCTGAAATCGGTAGCAGCAAAGAGACAGAGAGCAATGCAGAACAAAGTGGACGAAGCAGACGCATGCAACTTTCCTCCAAAGCCTTTCCTGAATCACACGCAACAAACAAACGCAGTATTCAACTTGAAGGCTTGTCGAGGATCAGTTACCGCCGCCCTCTGCCTCAAGCAATGGAATCACGGTGGAACACATCTTCGCTTCGATAAATGGTGGTGGAGTCACCGGCAGTTGAATCCGATCCTCAGCGACGATAATGCCCGGTGGTTGCAACGGCGTTTGCAACTGTGCCATCACAGGTGCACTCTTCGGCATCTTGAAACGCCCGGTGCCAATATACGCGGCCATCAGACTCGCCGCGGTCGTAGGTGAAAAGAACGCTAGTGGCACCATGTATTTCTTGGATCGCACTAACGACTCGCCAATACCATCCACCCTGCGACTGCGCGGAATACTCCCCGGCACCTGCGGTATCTGGAAGGTATGAAACCTCAACTCAGGGTTCTTCTCACCAAACTTTGACACCAGCCGCGCCAGATGCTTCGGTGTCGTCAGCCAGAAGTCTGACATCGCATTCCGTGGAATCGATCCCGGAAACGTGCTGCGCAGAATCGAACGCGCAAAGTCCGCGCAGTTTCGATAGAACAGGTTGAACTGACCACGATTGTGGCTGTCATTCAACCGCGCAATAATGCCCTCATCTTGGTCCCGCGTCGTCTCTAATTCAAACCCATAAATGTGTCGGTCGTAGGACGACCCAATCAACTGGATCCATTCCCCTCTGGGCGTGCTTCCATCTTCTCGGCTCGGTGCCAGGTTCAACAAATGCGCGCGACGATAGCGATCGCGCAACTCCTTCTCCAACTCAATCGTAGCCGTCTGCGGCACGTCTTCAATGTGCTCCACGGCATACAGATACGGAATCAGAGGAATGGCCACCCAGTCATAACCATCCACGCGGTGGTAGCGACTTACCACCACCCCCATTTCGCCTGTATGACATAAGCGCAGCCGCGTCGGCGAATCGGCACAGATATTGTCCAGGTACACAGCTGCATGCCCGGTTGGATTGAATGCCCCAAAAGACCCAAACGGTTCCTCCACCAGCAGGCTGATGCTGGCGTGGGCACAGAGCGGCGCAAAAAGCACAAAGCACAGTGCGGCGGCGAGAAAGTTTGCGGCCTGTCGCATACGCGGCATGGTCATCTCCTTCAAGGCGTCGAGCTATGGGTCTGGCGGCCACCCTGGGGGTGTGGCCCATTCTTAATAACGCAATCCGGAACCACATGTTCCGGTGTTTTTTTTGGCATTCGACGATAATCGAAGGCGTGAGTCCATTTTCTCAAAACCGCGACCTCAGGCGCGCGCGCCTGACAGTTGCTATGACAGGTGCCAGCGGAGCGCTCTTCACGGCGCACCTGCTTCGACTTCTCAACACTGACGACCGCGTAGAAGCCGTTCACTTCATCGCGTCGGACCATGCGTTGCGAGTGGTTACGGAAGAACTTAGCCTCACCGGCGGACGTTCCTCGCTGCTGGAGACACTCCTGGATAGCCCTCCCTCCAGTAAATTCACGGTGTTCCGCAACGACGACATCGCCGCTCCCGTCGCCAGCGGAAGTCATCCCTCGGATGGCATGATCGTGCTGCCTTGCTCCATGGGAACGCTCGCGTCCATTGCCAACGGCATGGCGGCGCGGCTCGTCGATCGCGCTGCGGATGTCACCTTGAAGGAGCAGCGACCGCTGATTCTCTGCGTTCGGGAAACTCCCTTTAACCGCATCCATCTGCGCAATATGATGCTCGCGGCTGAGGCTGGAGCAGTCATCTACCCCGTAATTCCCGCCATGTATTTCCGGCCAACAAGCCTGGATGACGTCGCTCGCCAATATTGTTGTCGCGTATTAGGCCACATCGGCCTTGCGCAACCCTCCGCGTACCGCTGGAAGGAAGACTAGGCTACTCCGGGGCGTCTACGTAACTGGTAGAACGTGATAGAGGCGGCTCGGCATTCAGAAACTTCAGTGTCTCGTCTACTACCGGTGGCGCACACTCCGCAGCCGTCAGATGCCCGCATTTCCTCACGCCCAGGAATACCGACTGCGGCACCAGATCGTGCAACCGTAGCCCCACTTCCAGCGGAATCAGGCGATCTTCCGTGCCCCACACAATCAGCATGGGCATCTTCAAACCACCCAGCCGGAAATCAAGCAACTCCCGCCCATGCAGCATGCTGCCAAACGACTGCTGCACGATAAACCGGTTCTCCTGAAAACGTCGGATCATCCCCGGAATCATTACGGAAGGGATACGAGTACGCCACCGGCTCGGCTCAATCCTGTCCATCAAAGCGTCAAAACTGGCGCGGTCATGTGGTGAAAACAGCGACGGCGGAAAATCCAGGACAAAGTAAAGCCCGGCCGAGTCGTACACCATCAGCCGCCGTACCATCTCCGGATGATCCAGCGCCATCTTCATGGCAACCCATCCGCCCATGGACCATCCGCCCAGGTCCACTTTCTGCAGCTTCAGCTCCCGCAGAAAATCAGTCGCAATGCGCTCTTCCCCATCCAGCGTAAAGTCGCCATCTTGCGGCTTGGGCGAATCGCCATACCCCAGCAGATCCAGCGCATACACGTGGTACCCGCCCTGTGCCAGATCCGGAATCATCTTCGCCCAGTCAGAAGCGCGAGCGCCCAACCCATGCACCAGCAGAACCGGCTTCTCAGGCCCATTTCCTGCAGGCTTGGCCTCCAGATAATGAATCCTGTAGCCGTCCACCATCACGTAATGATGCTGAATCCCCTTGCCACGCAGGTAAAGGTTCACCGACCGGTCCACCAGCCAGAAAGGGTTCCAGTAGACAAGCGCGCACAGTACGGCAACCAACGCCGCAACTACAAGGAGCGCCGCTATGATGCCGCGCCTCACCGCAGCGGCTTCCCAAACTCTTCCGCAAAGGCCACGTGATTCAGATCAAAGCGGCCGCCGTTGTATTTATCCGGCCCCTTCAACCTTCCAATCGCCAACAGCGAAACCACCCAGTAGCTCAAAGGCAAACGAAGCGCTTCTTTCACTTCGTTCTGCTCAAAGCCTTCCATGGCAGCGGTGTCGTAGCCCATAACTTCGGCAGTCAACTGCATATAAGCCGCGGCATACGTCACCTGCTTGTTCAGCCACCCATGCATCTGGTCGGCGTTCAAACTCAGCAGATAACTCTCCACGTAGCTTTTCAACTGCGCGGCATATCCTTCGCTCATGCCGCCTTCCAGCCCCATGCGCACAATGTCGTCTGCATCGCGCCGCCAGCTATCCACGTCGCCGCAGCAGGCAATCACCACCGACGCCTCTTCCACCTTGGCCTGGTTGTAGCAGGCAGCGCGCAGCTTCTTTTTCTGCTCCGGCGATTGCACCACGACAAAGCGCCACGGCTGCACGTTATACCCAGAAGGCGCGGCAATCCCCGCCTCCAAAATCGTACGGATATCCTCTGCCGGAATCGGGCTGCCATCGAACGAGGGCGTACTGCGACGTTCGCGGATGGCATCCGGAAGAGATTTCAAAGACTCACTCACCGCCACAGTGTAACGGCAGTTGGGCAAACCATCCACCCTGGGCTTAAGACTTCAGAGGTACACCTCCTCGCGTAAAGGAAAAATGCAGCTATCATGAACCATGGCCGACAGTTCTACCGCCAACTTCCAGCCAACCATCGGCGTTCTCGCGCTCCAGGGAGCGTTTGACGCGCACGCACGCATGCTCCAGCAGTGCGGCGCGAAAACCGTCTTCATCCGCAAGCCCGAGCAACTGGCAGACATCGACGGCCTCGTCATCCCCGGCGGCGAATCCACCACCTTCCTCAAGGCGCTCGAACGCGGCGGCTTCTTCGACGCGCTCCAGCAATTCGTGCAGACCAAGCCCACCTTCGGCACCTGCGCCGGCGTCATCCTCATCGCAAAACGAGTCACCCATCCCGAGCAGAAATCGCTCGGCGCGCTCGACGTCACCGTAGAACGCAACGCCTACGGCCGCCAGAACGACTCCCGCATCCTCGAAGCGGAAACCACCCTGCCCGGCGGCCCATTTGAGATGGTCTACATCCGCGCCCCTCGCATCACCCAGACCGGCCCCGGCGTGGAGACACTCGCAGAGCGCGACGGCTCCCCCACGCTCGTCCGTCAGGGCCATCTCCTCGCGGCAACATTCCATCCCGAACTCTCGACGGACAAGCGCGTCCACGAACTCTTCCTCGACTCCGTCCGCGCCGCGCACAAGGAATAGCTGCCACTGTGAGCCACATCACATGCACGCGGCGCATTTGCGGAGTACTATCAAGGCGATAACGGCGCTGTTCCCATGCCTACCATCCTCCATCCCGATGAGGTCGTCGAAAAGCTCCCGCCTCGGCGACCTGAAGAAGCAGACATTGGTGGCGGACGCCTTCCCCCCATTGAGCCCAAACACACCGGCGGCGGTGGAGACGGCGACAACTGGAGCAACAATCCCGTAGGCCGCCGAGGCCCTCGCGAACGGCTGCAAACCTACCGCTTCGCCATCTTCTCGTTCCTCGCAGGCGACCTCATCTTTTTCATGACGCTCGTCAGCGCCTTCTTCGTCACCAAGCACGCAGCACACATCGACGCCTACAACCACTACGTACGCGTGTGGATTCCCATAGGCATCCCATCCATCCTCTGGCTCAACACCGCAGTCCTGATCATCTCCTCGCTCACCATCGAGTTCGCGCGCCGCTCTGTCTTTCGTGAGATCGATGTGATGGAAGAGTGGCTCGGTCTCGGCAGCCCCACACGCCGTAAAGCCTTGCCGTGGCTCATCGCCACCACGCTTCTCGGCGCAGCCTTCGTATGGGGACAGATCGTCGCATGGCGTCAACTCGCCGCGCAGCACGTCTTTTACTCGGCCAACCCGTCATCGCGATTCTTCTACCTCATCACAGGCATCCACGGCATCCATCTCATTCTCGGAATCCTGATGCTCGTCGCCGCAATCGTCGGCCTGCGCGGATTGAAGACAATTCAATCCCGCCAGATCATGGTCGACAGCACCTCCTGGTACTGGCACGCCATGGGCGTCCTCTGGATCTTCCTCTTCGCCCTACTCCTCTGGGGCCAATAAGAGCAACCGCAAATCCCAGCGAAGCTCCAACGCCCAAAGGCCGTCATTCTGAGCGAAGCGAAGAATCCCAACGCATCCTCCCGCGCCGACGCGCCCGCCCCCTTCTAACCATGAACCCAACCAGCTTCGCTTTGCGAAGCTCATACGCGCTTAGCGCGTCATCCTGAACGAAGCGAAGCGTAGCTGAAGGACCTGCATTCCTCTCACCGCACTCCGATGCCTCGCGTAAGCCTATAAAACTCTCCCCTTGCACTTCTACAACAACCCCATGTACTCTTCTGTCGAAGTGGAAGGGGAAGCATGGCTGGCGATCACCTCGACCTCCCACAAGGCACGCTCGATCTTCTGATCCTGCGCACGCTCTCATTAGGCTCACAACACGGTTGGGCCATCTCAGAACGCGTGCAGCAACTCTCCAGCGACGCGCTCCGCATCCAGCAGGGCTCGCTCTATCCCGCGCTCCATCGCCTCGAACGTCGAGGACTCATCAAGGCCAAATGGCAGACCACAGAGAACAATCGCCGTGCCAAGTACTACGAGCTCTCTAAGAAGGGCCGCGACCAGTTGGAAGTCGAGAAGGAAGCATGGGCAAAGCTCACCGCCGCGGTAGCCCAGGTTCTTGAAGCCATGTAAGGAGGAATGCGCATATGTTCAGCGATCTGATCTTTCGTCTACGAGCCCTGTTCCGCAGAACTGCCGTCGAAAACGAACTCGATGAAGAACTGCGCTTCCACTTCGATCAGCAAGTTGAGAAACATATGCGTTCCGGCCTGTCCCAACAGGAAGCCATCCGCAGAACACGACTCGAATTCGGAGGTATGAGCCAGGTGAAAGAAAACTGCCGTGAATCAAGAGGCACCAATCTTCTCGAAACCATCGGTGCTGACATCCTCTTCGCACTTCGACAACTTCGTCGCACGCCTGCCTTCACCATCACGGCGTTATTAACACTCGCTCTCGGCATCGGTGCGAACGCGGCCATCTTCACGCTCGTCCACGCGGTTCTGCAGAAAGACCTGCCCGTAGCAAACCCCGCATCACTCATACGTCTGGGCGATGCCAACGATTGCTGCGTAGGCTCAGGCATCAGCGACTCCATGTCGTACTTCTCCACCGACGCATACGAGCAAATTAAAAACAACACACCCGAGTTTGAAGAACTCGCCGCCATGCAGGCTGGCTTTGCCTATCGCCCCATTGTCGTGCGTCGAGAAAACTCACAGGATCCGCCGCGCTCATCCTCAGGTGAATTCGTCTCCGGCAATTACTTCCGCACCTTCGGCCTTCAACCATTCGCAGGTCGTCTCTTCACAGATGCAGACAATCAACAGGGTGCGCCCGCGACTGCAGTCATCAGTTACGAAACATGGCAGACCCGCTTCTCCGGCGATCCTTCGGTGATCGGCAGCACATTCCGCGTCAACACCCAACCGGTCACCATCATCGGTATCGCGCCGCGCAACTTCTTCGGCGATCGCCTCATCAGCAATCCACCCGACTATTACTTGCCGACGGAGACAATGCCAGCGCTCGCGAACGTGACCTATCCGCACGATCCCAAGGAGAACTGGCTATACATCATCGGTCGTGTAAGGCCCGGTACAGACGTTGCTCAGTTGCAACGAAAAGTCTCTGCCATCCTCCGCAATGAACTTGTCTCCAGTGGTCGCCTCTCTCCTGATCACGACAAGATCAAACTCGCACAAACCCACATCACGCTCATTCCCGGCGGCGCGGGCATTCAAGCGATGCAGGAACAGTACGGCGATCATCTGCGACTACTGATGGCCACCGCAGGCCTCGTTCTACTCATCGCCTGTGCCAACATCGCGAACCTCCTGTTGGTGCGTGGCATCGCGCGCTCAGCGGAGATGTCTGTGCGCACTGCCCTCGGTGCCATGCGCACGCGCATCATTCGCCAACTCCTGACGGAAAGCGTCCTTCTCGCTCTCCTCGGTGGCATCGCCGGTCTTCTGGTCGCGTATGCAGGAACACACATGTTGTTAGCGCTGGCATTCCCTGACGCTACACATATCCCGCTCCATGCAACACCCTCCCTTGCAGTCATCGGGTTCGCATCTGCACTGTCGCTCATCACAGGAGTTCTCTTTGGTCTCGCACCCGCATGGAACGCCTCCAGAACGCAACCGGCAGATGCGCTCCGTAGTAGCTCCCGCACCGCGGCTTCCGGCGCATCACTCTTGCAGAAGGGCCTCGTCGTCTTTCAGATCGCACTCTCTCTGGTTCTGCTGATTGCTGCGTCTCTCTTCCTACAGAGCCTTAAGAAACTGCAAGGCTCTGATATGAAACTGAACGCCAACAACCGCTACATCGTTCACATCAACCCGCAGGCCGCGGGCTATTCGCAAACGCAGCTTGATGCGCTGTATCACACCATGGAAGACCGCTTCCACGCACTCCCCGGCGTCACGAAGGTTGGCATCGCCTCATACACGCCCATGGAAGACAACAACAACGGCTGGGGCATACAGGTCCATGCGCATCCCGAAAACAGAACCATATCCTCGATTCTCCGCGTCAACGGCGACTACTTCGATTCGGTAGGAACACACGTTCTCATGGGTCGTGGCATCACCGAACGCGATACACCCACCTCGCCGCGAGTCGCTGTTGTCAACCAGACCTTCGTACGCAAGATGTTCAACCCCAGCGAAAACCCCATTGGTCAACGCTTCGGTTTCCCCGGCGCCGAAAACAATAGTGCCTGGGAAATCGTTGGCGTTGTCGAAGACACGGTCTATCAGAACGTGCGCTGGAAAGACCATCTCATGTTCTTCATCCCCACCATGCAGGAACCGGAAAACAGGAAAGACCCCATCGACAAGGACGAGAGCCTGTATGCAGGCGCTATCGTTCTCGCCACCGATCATCCCGTCGACGGCATGGAATCCATCACGCAGCACACCCTCGCATCCATCAACCCGGATCTCACGGTGGTTCGCTTCGATACCTTTAACCACCAGATCGCCGCGAACTTCACCGAAGAACGTTTGATCTCACGTCTCACCATGCTCTTCGGTGGTCTCGCATTACTACTCGCGGCAGTCGGATCGTATGGCGTCACAGCCTATTCCGTCATCCGCCGAAACCAGGAAATCGGTGTGCGCATGGCCCTTGGCGCAGACCGCTCCACTGTCATGCTCATGATCCTGCGCGGAGCAACCATTCAAACCGCGCTGGGCATGCTCATCGGCATACCAGTCGCACTGCTCTGCGTGCATTTCGTGCAATCCCAGCTATATGAGATTGCGGGTCTCAACGCGGTCATCCTCATCAGCTCGGTCCTCATCCTGTCCGTTGCAGCAGCGATCGCCGCCATCATTCCCGCGCAACGCGCCTCATCCATCAATCCCATGGACGCGCTCCGAATGGAGTGAAAACCTGTCAAGCCCTTAAACCACTCAACCCCAACAAACCAAAAGAAATAGACTTGGCATGTTATTTCTGCCAACTCACTAAAATAGAAATAGCCACCAAAAATCCGCTGACTTGCTGACTTGCTGACTTGCTGCGTCTAACTCTTTTAGAAAGACGATTTTGCCTCTAACCCCAATGGGCAGACGATTTTAGCGACACTAGCGCCGTAACCCCAATAGAAAGACGATTTTAGAAAAACAGGGGGGAGGGGGGTGCCCCTCCTACTGATGAAAGAACTTCCGCCCAAGCCAATCCTGCATGACAAGGCGCATCTGATCCAGCTTCATTGCTGGCGATCCCGGAACGCCAGCGAAGAAGTGCTCCGCCCCATCAATCCACTGCATCTCCGTCTCACCCGGAGCCTCACGGAAGACCTGCTCCATCACCGCACGCGGAGCAAACGGATCCTCCGACCCAGTCAACAGCAGCTTTGGCTGCGTACAGCGCTTCATGAACTCGTACGAATAACTGCGGCCACCCGCTGACAGAGGCATCCCTAGCCCCACCAGCCCCTTCACCCGCTCATCCCCGCAAGCCGCACGAAACCCGATGTTCGCTCCAAACGAAAATCCAGCCAGCAGAATCGGCAAACCGAACTCATGCTGTAACCAGTCGAGCGCAGCCTTCACATCTGCAATCTCGCCCGGTCCGTGATCGTGCGTGCCCTCGCTCAACCCCGTTCCACGGAAGTTGAACCGCAACACCGGAACACCAAAGTGAGAGAACGCTTTCGCCGCGTGATAGACCACCTTCGTATGCATCGTGCCGCCCGAAGGAGGATGCGGATGACACACCACCGCACTGTAAGCAGCATCGGCAGCGCCGACATTCAGCAGCGCCTCAAGTCTTCCCGCAGGTCCGCGTAGAGTCTCAACAGTCTGTATCGTTCCGGCCATCACACCCATGTTAACTGGCCCGAATGCCATTTGGCTGTCGGGTATCCTTAGGCATGGCAATCGATCCTATTCAGCTGACACGACAGCTTGTCGACATCGAGTCGACCACCTATTTTGAGGGAGCGTGCGGACTCTTCCTGCACGAGTACCTGCAGGGCCTCGGCTACGAAGTAGAACGTCAACCGGTGGAACAACCGGGCGTCAACGGCGCCACAGGCGAGCGCTTCAACCTATACGCGAAGATGCCTGGCACGCAGCCGAAGATCACCCTCTCCACGCACTTCGACACGGTTCCGCCATACTTCCCGTCCTCTGAGGACGACACCTACGTCTACGGCCGCGGCTCATGCGACGCCAAAGGCATCCTCGCCTCGCAGGTAGCCGGTGCGGAGAAGCTGCACAAGGGCGGCGTCCCCGTCGGCCTGCTCTACGTAGTAGGCGAAGAGCGCGACTCCGCTGGCGCCAAGGTAGCCAACCGCGACGGCAAGGGCTCCCGCTTCCTCATCAACGGCGAACCCACCTCGAACCGCCTCGCACTCGCCACTAAGGGCGCACTGCGCGTGGAACTCCGTGCCAGTGGCAAGATGGCCCACTCCGCCTACCCGGAGCTAGGTGAATCCGCCATCGACAAGCTGGTGGATGTCCTCCACGAACTCTCCCGCACCCAGCTACCAGTGGACCCGGAGATCGGCGAATCCACCCTCAACGTGGGCTTGGTCAGCGGGGGCCGTGCCCCCAACGTCATCCCCGACGCCGCCGAAGCCCACGTGCTCATCCGCACCGTCGGCAACTCGCAGGAGGTAAAGGACACCATCAACCGCGTCGTCGGCAACCGCTGTGACGTGAAGTTCGCCCTGGATCTCTCCGCAGTACGCATGAAGCGCCTCCCCGGCTTCGAGACCATGATCGCCAAGTACGCCACGGACATCTCCTCCCTGACCAACTGGGGAGAACCACTCCTGCTGGGCCCCGGCACCATCCACGTAGCCCACACCCCGGATGAAAAAGTTCTGAAGTCCGAACTCCTCGAAGCCGTGGATAAGTACGCAGAACTGGCAAACGAGCTCGCCAAGCAACTCTAAGACACACATGGAGTTCATGAAGTACATAAAGCTTCCTATCCGTACTTTGTGAACTCCACGTTCAATCTCATCTATGGGATTTTGTAGATGCTTCCGCTGTTAGGGATTCTTCTCTACGACAGCGCGTATCATGAAGACGATACAACGATACGATTTTTGGGGCGTCAGCGGCGTAGACAGCATTACGCCTGGGGCTGTAGATTGGCCCCAAACGTGCATGTACCTCATTGATTAACCTGTACCCGGGATCCTGGAGGAGATGGGCAAGGCGCTACAAACTCGCGTGACCGCCGTAGTATTGGCGCTCGTGACGCTGCTGGTCTGTGCCCTTGGGATCGCCAACTTCCTGCAGGAAGGCACCTACGACGCGCCCACCGATGGCGTGTGGTGGCTTGAATCCGACGGCGGTCTGCGAGCCGAACGCGTCCCACTAACCTCTCCTGCACACCGTGCCGGTGTACGCGAAGGCGATCTGATGGTCGCCGCTGATGGACATAAGACCCTCACTGTCGCACCGTTGGAACGCGAGATGCATCGCGTGGGAACCTATAGCCGTGTAACGTACTCGCTCGTACGCGGCAACGCCCCGCTTGACGTTCCCGTCATCCTGGAACCCACCGACCACAGCCGTAACCAGGGACTGCGACTCATCGCCATGGCATACCTTGCCATCGGCATGTATGTGCTACTACGACGCTGGACAGCTCCGAAGGCAATGCACTTCTATGTCTTCTGCCTGGTGAGCGGTGTCCTATACAGCTTCCGCTATACCGGTGCCTTCGACACGCTGGACTGGATCTGTTACTGGGGCGCGCTACTGGCCGGCACATTGCAGCCCGCAGTATTCCTGCATTTTGCGGTGTCGTTCGGTGAAAGCGCGATCTCGTTGCGGCGCAAAGCTCTGGTCGTTCTGCTCTATCTCCCCGGTGCGCTCATCTTCGGCCTACAGATTGCTGCCATTGAGATGTGGTCTGCGACCGAACGCCTGAAGCACCGGCTGGACCAAATCGGCGTGGGCTACCTGGCGCTGTATTACGTGATTGCGGCAACTGTCTTCTATTTCCGTTATCGCGCTGCCGACAAACCGCTCGAGCGCCAGCAGTTGAAGTGGCTCACGCGCGGCACTTTGCTTTCCGTTGTGCCGTTCACGCTGCTGTACGCCATTCCATATCTGGCCGATGCAGATGTCCCGCTCTCAATGGCCCGTGCAGCGGGCTTCACGCTGATCTTCCTGCCGCTAACCTTCGCATGGGCGATTGTGCGTTATCGCCTGATGGATACGGACCTGATCTTCAAGCGCGGTGTGACATACACGCTGGCCACCGCCGCGCTGGTCGGTGTCTACTTCGGCGTCGTTGCCGTAACTGGCGAACTGGTACATACGCGATTGCCAAATCTGCGTGTATGGGGCTTGATGGCAGGCATCATCGCCACTGCACTCATCTTTGAGCCCATCAAGGCAGCGATTCAAGCGCGTGTGGATCGCATCTTCGATCGCAAGCGCTTCGACTATCGCGAGACATTGATTGAGTTCAGTCGCGGTCTGTCGTCACAAACAGACCTTACGACCCTATCGCGCTCCGTCGTTGAACGTCTGTCACAAACACTCTTAGTATCTCGCGTAGCTGTGTTCGTCGCTGCAGACGATGGCGCAGGACGCACCTTCACACTTGCTGCGTCGCACGGCATGCCAGACAACGTACTGGCCGATCTGCCGGAAGAACTCTCGCGCAACTCTTTCCTGAACTTTGGCCTGCTATCGCAAGACCACATCTTCTTTGAGAACCCGCAGATGTTGCCGCATCTGGAACCGGCGGAACAGCGTGTGGCTTCCCTGCTGGATCTTAATTATTACCTTCCCTGTCGCGTATTCGGACGTAACGGACACTCTACTCGCCCTATTGCGATCATCGGTCTTGGTCGTACACAGGAGGGCGACTTCCTCTCGTCGGAAGATATGGAATTGCTCGCTTCACTCGCGGGCTACATCGGCATCGCCATCCAGAATGCGCAGCTCTTCAATCGTCTCGAGAAGCAGATCAATGAGTTTGAGCGCCTGAAGGAGTTCAACGAGAACATCGTCGAATCCATCAAGGTAGGTATCTTCACACTCGATCTGCAGAACTGCGTGGAGAGTTGGAACACCGAGATGGAAGTGCTGTACGCACTGTCACGCGCGGAGGTGATTGGTAAGCATGTCTCGGAGATATTCTCACCGGAGTTTCTGGAGACGTTCCTTGCCGCCGCGAATGAGCCCGGAACACATCACCTTTCCAAGGTGAAGCTTGACTTGCAGACCGGTGAAAGCCGCACGGCGAATATCTCTATCGCACCGCTGCTGACACGCGACTTCGTCTCAGTCGGTTCTACCGTCATGATGGAAGACATCACCGACCGTACACGCCTCGAAGGCCAGTTGACGCAGGCAGAGAAGCTGTCGTCTATCGGTCTGTTGGCTGCTGGCGTGGCCCACGAAGTCAACACGCCTCTCGCCGTGATCTCGTCCTATACGCAGATGCTGCAGAAGCACACACGCGACGATCAGCGTCTGGCGCCTGTGCTGGAGAAGATAACTCAGCAGACCTTCCGCGCCAGCGAGATCGTCAACAACCTGCTGAACTTCTCCCGTACAAGTTCCACTGTGTTCGCGTCGCTGGACGTAAACTCCGTCGTGCGCGAGACACTCACATTGATCGATCATCAGCTACGCACGGCGAAAGTCAACGTTGATATTGACCTGCAGCTTCCGCTGGCAAAGATTTATGGCAGCCACGGCAAGCTGCAACAGGTGATTCTGAATTTGGTGTTGAATGCGAAGGATGCCATGAATGACGGCACCGGTGGCACCATCCGCATTGCCAGCTTCGACGATGGGCGAACTGTCACGCTACGTATTGCGGACACCGGCAGTGGTATTGCGCCGGAGCATCTGCACCGCATCTACGATCCGTTCTTCACCACCAAGAATGCGCCTCGCCAGGGACAGCACAAGGGCACCGGGCTAGGGTTGTCGGTATCGTATGGCATTGTGCAGGAGCATCAGGGACGCATCCATGTGGAGAGCAAGATCGGCACGGGGACGACGTTTACACTGGAGTTCCCGGTGGAACGCATCGACGGTACCGATGAGACGCCCCTGGACACGACTCAAGACACAAGGACAGTGAATGCCTGAGGCAGTAACACTCGACACTAGCAACGCCCTGGGCGCACGCATCCTCATCATCGACGACGAAGCCGGTATCCGCGACTCCCTGGAGACGCTGCTGACCTTTGAGGGCTTCACCGTGGAGATGGCGCCCGAAGGCCAGTCCGGGCTGGAGATGCTCTCCTCCAACGAGTACGATCTGCTGCTGCTGGATCTGTCCATGCCGGGTGAGAGCGGTATTGATCTACTTCCCCGCATCAAGCGGATGCGCCCAGAGTTGCCGGTGATCATGATCACCGCTTATGGCACGGTCGGCAATGTCGTCGATGCTCTGCGCGCAGGCGCTGACAACTTCGTCCAGAAGCCGTGGGACAACGAGAAGCTCCTCGCCGACATCCGCACTGCCATTGCCAAGCAACGGTCGTTGCAGGAAGTCACTCGGCTTCGCCGCACGCTGAAGCAGCGCTACTCCTTCGACAACATCGTGGGGAAGTCCGATGTGATGGGGAAGCTACTGGACACCGTTGCGCAGGTAGCTCCGGCAAAGACGACGGTGTTGATCCAAGGCGAGAGCGGTACAGGCAAAGAGCTGATCGCCAAGGCGATTCACACGGCATCGCCGCGGCATGACAAGCCGTTCGTTGCCATCAATACTGGCGCGGTTCCGACGGACCTGCTTGAATCCACCTTGTTCGGCCATGTAAAGGGTTCCTTCACTTCCGCTGTCGCCACGAAGAAGGGGCTGTTCGAAGTAGCAGATGGTGGAACGCTGTTCCTGGACGAGATTGGCACCATGCCGCTGGACACCCAGGCAAAGGTGCTGCGTGCGCTGCAGGAACGCCGATTCCTTCCTGTTGGCGGAACGACGGAGATCGCGGTTGACGTCCGCATTGTGGCTGCGACGAATGTGAACCTGCAGACCGCTGTGAAGGAAGGTCGCTTCCGCGAGGACCTGTTCTATCGCCTGTCTGTCATCAACCTGGACCTTCCGCCTCTGCGTCAGCGTCGCGAGGACATTCCGTTACTGGCAGCGCACTTCCTGAAGCGCTACAGCGACGAGAACGGCTTTGAGCTGCGCACGCTGGCTCCAGACGCTCTGCGCGCCATGATGGATTACGAATGGCCGGGCAATGTGCGCGAGTTGGAGAATGCGATGGAGCGTGGTGTTGTGTTGTCGTCCACGCCAACTGTCACGCTGGAGATTCTGCCTCAGCAGTTGAGCGGAACGGTTTATACCGCTGCTGCGCTGGATACGAAGGCGGATTCCAGTCTCTTCGACATCATGGAAGAGATTGAGCGCCGCATCATCTCAGACCGGCTGGAACGCTGCAACTGGAACCAAACGGAAGCTGCGGAGTTCCTGAAGATTCCGTTGAGTACGCTGAACCAGAAGATCAAACGCCTGAACGTGGAAATTAAGAAGCGCAAGGATCGGGAGTAGCTATACCCTCCCCCTCCCCCTGTTTTTCTAAAATCGTCTTTCTATTGGGCTTACGGTTTTAGTGGCTGTAAAATCGTCTTCCCATTGGGGTTAGAGGCAAAATCCTCTTTCTAAAAGAGTTAGGGCCACGCGAATGCGTGGCCCTTTTCCTTCTTGTTCTATTTTAATCCCTTGGTGGAAATATCATGCCAACTCTATTTCTTTTGCTTTGTGTGGGTTGAGTTGTTTTGGGGCTTGACAGGATTTGTGCTGTTCTCGAAAAGACGGCCAGCCATGGTCGTTCCGTGGGTGCGCGGGGTTGAGGTTATGCTCCTGTTTGCTTTCGTGACCGCGCGTTTCTGAGCTTGCCTTAACGGCAGGGCTGAAGCCCTGCCCTTCCGAGTCCTTCTCGACGCTTCGCGATGCCCAGGTTAGCTTCGCGAACCTGGGGCACCCGGTTGTTTGGCTGTTGATGCGGTTTTGGTTTCCTGCGGCGTTGTAGTGAGTTGAGAGGAATGCAGGTCCTTCGGCTTCACTTCGTTTCGCTCAGGATGACGGTCTTCGACCGTACGAGCTTCGTTTTCGCGAAGCTGGTTTGTTTCTTTGGCTGAAAGCGATTGAACGCTGGTGGCGCGGTGAAGTGTGTAGGGATTCTTCGCTGCGCTCAGAATGACGGTCTTTGACCGTACGAGCTTCGCTGGTTGACGATCTTCTCTGGACAATCTTTGGTCGTACGAGGCTTTCCTTGATAACGATCTTCTCTGGACGATCTTTGATCGTTGACGCGCTTTCCGCGTTGGAGCTTCGCTTTGCGAAGCTGTTTTGGTTTGTAGCTGAAAAGATTTGAGAGATGTCGTCGCATGAAGACTCGCTGGGATTCTTCGCTGCGCTCAGAATGACGTACTACGAGTAACTTCACCATAGGACACACTTGGTACATTCGAACTCACGGTGCGCTGCTGCGAGCGACTCAACTCACCGTGCGGTGCGCTTGATAGTGCGAGCGACTCAGTTAGGTTTTTGATTATGGAGATTACGGAAGAACAAATCGGAGACCTTGTGGAGACCTTCTATGCCAGGGTTCGGGTGGATCCTGAGATTGGTCCTATCTTTAACGCTATTGTGTCCGACTGGCCGCATCACCTCTCCGTCTTGAAGGACTTCTGGTCTACGGTGTTGTTAACCACCGGTCGCTACAAAGGCGATCCTGCAATGCGCCACATCGGTCTTGGTCTTGACCTGGAGCATTTTGATCGATGGCTCGCTCTCTTTTCTGAAACAACCAAAGAGATATTCCCTGCTGAGACTGCAGACTGGATTCTCAACAAGGCACAAAGAATTAGTCAGAATTTTCAGGATGCTGCCGCGTTCGTGAGAGACGTGAAAGATCCGTTCACATCATCGACTTAATAACAGCGCTGCCGTTGTTGGATACAGATGAGTTCTTGTAGAGTCGCCGCATGGCACTGAAACGGATGGATAACGTTGGCATCGTCGTTGAGGATCTGGATGAGACGATTGCATTCTTTGTAGATCTTGGACTGGAGTTGGAAGGGCGAGCCACGATTGAAGGTGAGTGGGCGGGCCGTGTCACCGGACTTACTGACCAACATGTAGAGATTGCCATGATGCGCACACCGGACGGACATGGCCGGCTTGAGCTTTCACGTCTGCTCAAGCCAGCAGTTGTTGCGGATCACCGCAACGCTCCGGTGAATGCTTTGGGCTATCTCCGCGTGATGTTTGCCGTTGATGATATTGACGAGACTCTCGACAAGCTTCGTAAGCGCGGCGCACAGCTTGTGGGTGAAGTCGTCCGGTATCAGAACTCGTATCGGCTTTGCTACATTCGCGGACCTGAAGGAGTTCTGATTGGACTTGCGCAGGAACTTAACGGAGCATGATGTGGTTCAAGCTGCGTGCGCAGTTTGAACAATCGCTTCGATCAAGACGTCGTAGAAGATTGGCGGAGTCTCATGCCCCATACCGTCGATCAGCATGAATCTGGCTCCGGGAATCGATGATGCTGTGTCCTCACCGCAGGCTGGAGGAACGAGTGGATCATCGGCACCGTGAACGATAAGCGTAGGAACCATGATGGTGCTCAATCTTGATCGACGATCACCAGCCGTACCGACTGCAGCGATGTGACGACGAGTGCCATCTGGATCGTAGCTACGCCTTAGTTCTTCCTGCACGAGAGCCCGGTATGCGGCTTCGTCGAAGACGTATCCGGTTCCAGCAATACAACGTGCGAATACAACACTGTGTGCCAAGAAACCTTCCAGGTCGACAGCAGGATCGGGAGGAGCGCTGGACATCTTTGCCATCAAGTCCGATGAGGCCTGCGGGAGAGTGGGATTACCTGAACTCGACATGATCGAAGTGAGGGATAGGACACGCTGCGGATGTTCCGACGCGATGATCTGCGCGATGACACCTCCCATGGAGCGACCCACGATGTGCGCGCGTTCGATGGACAAGCTGTCGAGAAGAGCCACTGCATCGTTTGCCATGTCGAGCATAGAGTAAGGAACTTCCGGCTGTCTGCCGGCCATCAGAGCGGCTCTCAAATCAGCAATGGTTGGAGCTGGGCTATTCACAAGATGCGTGGAGTGGCCTGCGTCTCTGTTGTCGAAACGGATGACACGAAAACCTTTTGCGGCGAGAAGTTCGCAGAAGGAATCTGTCCAGCGGATTCGCTGTGCACCGGCTCCTGAGATCAGTAGAAGAGTTTCGTTATCTTCGTTGCCAAAACTGTCGAATGCTAAATCAACGCTACCAATTTTTGCGAGTTGCACTGCTTCGAAGACCTCTGGAATCAATTTTCCCATGATGCTATGTGGGTTGATTGCTATAACGGCTTCTCCGCGATTCGTGCGGCTTATGGAATTCTGTGATCTCTTTGCCCGGTACGAGGAGAATCAAGCGTTGCTCGCTGAGTTCGGCTGAGAGTGGAAGAGTTCCGATCCATTCGCCGTCAGCTTGTGTGTGGACTTTGCCTTCAGTCGATTCGCAATGGAATGCTTGCACATCTGCAGTTTGCAGGTATGGGTTCCAACGATCGAGACGTAGCCAAGAGAAAAGAAACCACAGTGGCAGGCCCAGCAGGGCCGGTGACTTTACAAGTACGAGGCGCATGGTGCTTGCGGACAATGAAGCTCCGCGTGCGATGCCAGGAAAGATGCCGCCGAGATTGCCGATGCGAAGTGCCATGGCGCTGATCGCCGAGGTTGTGTGCCAACCGCCATCGAGTGTTTGATAGCGCACTTGAAAGTTATGCCAGCGTGCGCGGAGCAGAAGATGCAGCGCGTGCATGGCGTAGGTCCAACGTCCAAGCCTGCCTTTGGATGTGGTGAGCATGTGGTACATCAATGCGCCGTCAGGGCCTGCGCCTGACATGATGAGGAAGTATCGTTCACTTTGTGGTGTGTTGCAGCGCGCTATCTGCAGTTCTCTTTGGCGTGTGGTGCGGTATGCCTCTGCTGCTTTCAGGGGATGCAGCGGGATGCCGAGTTCTCGACATAGAGCATTTGCGCTGCCGAGAGGGATGATGGCAAACCTTGCGGACGTGCCTGCGATTCCTTGCAATGCGTCGTGGATTGTGCCGTCGCCTCCGCAGACGAAGATGATCTCCGCGCCTGCTGCGATGGCTTGGCGAGCCTGATCGCCTGCACTACCTCGATGTGTTGTGGCTACGATTTCAAGTTCGTAGCCGTGGCTTTGTAGCGTTGCTACGACCCGTTCTATGAGAGACGCACGTGTGGACTGTGATCTTCCGGATGCCGGGTTGTAGAGCAGAATGCCACGCATGATTTTCCGGAGCAATACATGACTGTCAGGGTTGAATCACGATCTTCATGCTATCGGCTACGGGGTGTGATGCGAGGTCGATTCCCTTTACTGCATCTTCAAGGCTGAAGCGGTGGGAGATGAGTTTGGTGAGGTCGAAGGTGCCGTCGCGGTAGCCGTTGAAGACGAGGTCGATAGCTTCGTCCTGAATAGCTACCGACGATGAGTAAGAGCCCATCAGTGTTTTTTCATCCATGCAGACAGCGGCGGGATCGAAAGGGGCTTCGCCGTGCTGGGTCTGCGCGAAGAGGCAGACGCGACCGCCAGGGCGGATGGCGTTCATGGCCTGTGTGATGAGGCTGTTTGCACCGACGGCGAGCAGAGCGACGTCGGCCCCGCGGCCTTCGGTGACTCGCTTGCATTCTGCGATGACGTCGCTGTTGGCGTCGAGCGGGTGGTCCAGGCCGTAGGTCCTGGCGACGACGTGCCGGTCGGCGTAGAGATCGCTGGTGAGCACGTGCGGGGTCTTACGTTTTGCGAGTGCTGCAAGCAGAATACCGATGGGCCCCTGGCCGATGACGAGAACGGTTTCGTCGGGCTGCAGATTGAGGAGTTCGATGGCCTTGTAGCAGGTGTTGACGGGTTCGATCCATGCGGCCTGCTCGAATGGAATGTCGTTAGGTATGTGAACTAACCCTTTTTCGACGATCCAATCCATGACGCGAATGTATTCTGCAAAGCCGCCGCCGGAGGGTTCGCCAAAGCCTGCAGTTGCACCGACCTTCTTGTAGGTCTCGCACTGCGCGAAGGTCTGTTTGCGGCAGTAATAACAGGTGCCGCAGGGGATGTGATGGAAGCTCATGACGCGGTCGCCGGGCTTAAAGTTGGTGACGCCTTCACCGACAGCGACGACGGTGCCGCTCATCTCGTGACCGAAGACACGCGGTGCAGAGTGCGAGCCGGTGTGGATCTTCTTGAGGTCCGTGCCGCAGATGCCGCAGGTGTGAATCTTCATCAGCACTTCGCCGGGACCGATGGTGGGAACGGGGACTTCTTCGATGCGGACGTCGTTTACGGCGCGGTAGACAGCGGCTTTTTGCGTTGCGGGTGTGGCTTCCATGTTCTTCTCTAGTTTACCGGGGCGGGGCTAACGACAGTACGCAACGACCGCTAAGATTCCGCAACGGAAGCAACATTATTTAGGGCGTTCCATGCCGATCTCGTCGGCGATGGCGTTGCAGAGGTTGGTGGCCGCAAGGCTGGCCTGTTTGCCGAATTGCGAAAGTGCGCTCCAGTAGCGGGGTTTCGTGGCGACGTGTGCAACGAAGCGTGCTGTGGCGAACTTACCCTGCGCGGTGATGAACGGGTTCATGTCCGGCAACTCTTCTTCAAGCGTGTCGCTGATGGCCTTGATGGCGCGGAAACCGAGGCCGTTGGCGAGGGCGAGGCGTGCGAGCGTGGCGGCTTCCATGTCGACTGCGACGGAGCCGTCATACGTGTTGGCGAGGCGATGTTTCTCTTCGCGACTGGCCACGCGCGACGAAGTGAGAAGGAGACCACCGCTGCCGTCGGCTGCGTACATTTCGCCTGTGTTCAGGTCGCGCACCATGCTGGCGCGAAGAACTGTGCCGGGCGCGATCTCTTCGCGGAGTGCGCCTGCCCATCCCACGGAGAGCATGGTGAGTGGCTGGCAGACCTGCGTGGCGCGGGCAAAGGCTCGTGTGGCCGCTGCGGCGCCCATGCCTCCGGCGAAGGCCATGATGGGGCCAGCGGGATGCTGCCACCCATCGACGCCGTTGACGGATTCCAGCGCGGCCCAGCTACGGACCAGCGGCTTCAGCTCGCCGGGCATGGCGGCGATGATGACGATGGCGTCGTTCATCATGCTTTGCTGTACTGAGGAGCGTAGTTATTCGCTACGAACCACTCCATGGCTGCTTTGAGTGCGTGGTCGATGGGTTTGACCTGGAAGCCCAGGTCTTTTTCAGCTTTCGCTGATGAGGCCCACATCATCTTCTTGCCCATGCGGACGGCCTCAACAGTAGCGCGTGGTTCTTTGCCGCGAAGCTTGCCTGTGATGTTCTCGTCGAAGAAGGCGAAGGCCATGGCGACGGCGTGCGGCACCTTGTGCTTTGGCGATGGCAGGCCGCTGATGGCCGCCAT
The DNA here is from genome assembly GCF_036877645.1 of Terriglobus sp. ADX1. NCBI lineage: Bacteria > Pseudomonadati > Acidobacteriota > Terriglobia > Terriglobales > Acidobacteriaceae > Terriglobus > Terriglobus sp. ADX1. The sequence continues at coordinate 40,188 of NZ_JAEDXV010000012.1, read as the reverse complement.
GCGGTCAAGGATTTGCTTGAGCGTGAGGTTTTCACCGCCGAGGATGTAGCGTTCGCCAGGAGTTCCTCGATCCAGCGCTTCGACGTGCATGCGCGCGATCTCTTCCACATCGACGAGGTTGAGGCCGGTGTCGACGTAGGCCGGAAAGTTCTTGTTCAGGAAGTCCACGATGATGCGGCCGGTTGGCGTGGGCTTGCGGTCGAGCGGGCCGATGGGCGTCGTGGGATTGAGGATCATCACGTGCTGACCGAGGCGTACTGCGGCGAGGGCTTCCTGCTCGGCGAGCCACTTGCTGCGCTTGTAGTGGCCGATCATGTCGGCTTCCGTGACGGGGGTTTCCTCGTTGACGATGGTGTCGGTCTTGGTGAAGCCCATCGTAGCGACGCTGCTGGTGTAGACGACTCGCTGAATGTTGAGTTCGCGCGCCAGCTTCAGGAGTTCGCGTGTGCCTTCGACGTTGGCCTTGTACATGTCAGCCGGATCGGGCACCCAGAGGCGGTAGTCTGCTGCGACGTGGACGAGGGCATCGCAGCCTTCGAGGGCGCTACGGAGCGCGGCTGCGTTGCGGAGATCGCCTGTGACGGTCTCTGCGGCAATGCCTTCGAGCGAGGCGAGGTTGCTGCTATTGCGCGTGAGCAGACGGAGGTTTGCGCCCTGTGCAGCATAGGCGCGAGCTACGTGGCTGCCGACAAAACCTGTGGCTCCAGTGAGGAAGACGTTCATGTGCGCTGGCGGACTTCAAGGACTTCGAAGGCGGCGGCGACTACGTTGAGGCCGATTTCCGGTACGACGCCGTCGAAGCTTAGGAGCGCGCCGTCGGTGTAGCCCTGCTGATTGAGTGTGAGCCAGCCGGTGGAAAGTTCCTTCCCGATGAAGCGGCTCCATGCGAGTTCAGTTGTGAGGTCGTCAGCGTCTTCGAGGTCCGGGATGGGTTCGAAGCTGACGGCGATGGCGTCGGAGTCCTCGTTGCAACGGAAGATGAGGGCATCGGCACCGAAGGCGAGGAGTATCTCCTCGCCTTCGCCGGTATCGTTGCCGAGGACTGCGGTTAGTTGCCTGCCCTGCGCTTGCAGGAAAGGCTGCAGATTCTCGCTCATGGAATTAGTCCAGTTTTTCGGGTTCGATCTGGATGTTCTTTTCGCCAGCAGCCTTCTTTTCCCAGTACTTCTTGACCCAGGCTTCAAAGGTTTTGCCAGCGGCGGTGTCTCGTCCGCTGAAGTTCAGCGCAGCGATTTCGCTGTACGGGATGCTGCGGCGGCTCTTGTCTTCTCCCTTGGAAGGGATGATGCGGACCAGCGAATCTTCCAACGACTTGCCCTGACGACGATCGTAAAGATAACCTTCAATGGCTTCGCCGGACTTCAGCGTGAGCGTGACATCACCGCGGTAGTCGAATGCCTTTTCAAGCGCGTCCTTGATCTCTGCCTCAGTGGCGAGAGCCGGGATCCAGCCTTCGAGGTTTTCGCGGTCGCGGCCAGCCATGACCTCAATCTGGTCGGGGCTGAGCTGCTGCAGTTCTTCAATCTTCAGGTGTTCCTGCTGTTCGGTTGCCATGAACTTTTATCCCTATTCCGTCAATGATAGAAGACTCGGAAAGCAAACTACCATTCTGGTTTGTCATTCCATGGTTGAACTTGAATCCGCTTCTCAGTCCAACCATGACGACTTAGAAGATCTAAAAACTTCTTTTTGACTTCCGGGCTCACCATCGGTGCGAACTGAACCTTGATCGAGGTAGGCGGGCTGGGATTTGCATCGTTGTAGCAGCCACCACCCAGTCGAGTATCCAGAGTCTTCAGAGATACCTTGTACCAGACGGGAGCATTCTCATCCCTCATGGAAAGCACATCATTCTCTGCTATCCGAAGCTTGAATGGGCAGACATCGCGTCGCGCATCCAGATGAGACTGGCTCCAACTCAACAAGACGAACACGGCAGTAGCAAGCATGCGGAATGCTAACAAAACTGCCGCATCGGATGCTTAGTCCCCCGCCACCAGCGATTCAGAATGGTTGACGCGCTCAGACTCAGCCGACAGGATGCCGGAGCCGATCTGCACGAGCTGGCCGTGGTTCGTGGGTTTCCAGTCGTTCAGGAGCTTCTGCGCATCGGGGTCTTCGTACGTGCCGCCGAACATGGCCTTTGCCGTAGCGATGAGGCCCTTCAGCGAACCGAAGGTGTAGTTCACGCCCGACGCTTCGTAGCCGGAGTGAACCATGCAGTTGGCGCAACGCGGGTTGCCGCTTTCGGTGCCGTAGTTAGCCCAATCCACTTCATCCAGCAGTTCCTGGAAGGTGTCGGCGTAGCCATCCTGCAGGAGGTAGCAGGGCTTCTGCCATCCGAAGATGGAGAAGGTGGGCATGCCCCACGGCGTGCAGGTGAGTTCACGCTTGCCCATCAGGAATTCCAGGAAGATGGGGTTTGCGTTGAACTGCCAACGCTTCTTGCGGTTCGACAACAGTGCGCGGAACAGCTTGCGCGAGCGTGCGCGGCCGAGGAAGTGCTTCTGGTCCGGCGCCTTGTCGTAGGTGTAGCCGGGCGAGATCATCATGCTGTCCACGCCAGCGTCCATCAACTGATCAAAGTGGCGGCGAACGGAGTTCGGGTCGGCACCGTCAAAGAGCGTGGTGTTCGTCGTTACACGGAAGCCCGCAGCCACAGCGGCGCGGATGCCTTCCATGGCGATGTCGTGTCCGCCTTCGCGGCAGACACCGAAGTCGTGGTGCTCTTTTTCACCGTCGACGTGCACGGAGAATGACAGATACTTCGACGGCTTGAAGAGGTGCAGCTTCTCCTTGAGCAGGAGCGCGTTGGTGCACATGTACACGTACTTCTTGCGGTCGATGAGTCCCTGAACGATCTCCGGCATCCGGGGATGCAGAAGCGGTTCGCCGCCGGGGATGGACACCATCGGGACGCCGCATTCTTCAACAGCCTTGAAGCATTCCTCGGGAGTGAGTTCTGCTTTGAGGATGTGAGCGGGATACTGGATTTTGCCGCAGCCGGCGCAGGCCAGGTTGCAGCGGAAGAGCGGCTCGAGCATAAGCACGAGGGGGTAACGCTTGCGGCCCGCGAGCTTCTGCTTGATGACGTAGGTCGCCACCGTCCATGCCTGAGATACAGGAATTGCCATTGGTCTAAGTTCCTCCGGGGCAAACGGCCCCAGCATTACAAACTGGTATTACGAAATCTATTCCGCGGGAGCGCGCATCGCCTTATCGTAGGTCGTGAGCGCCAGCAGCGGGAAGTACTGCTTGTACAGGTGGTACCCCAGATAGAACACACGCGGGAATCCTGTGCCGGTGTAGTAGCTTTCGCCGTTGCGGCCGGGGATAAGTTCGCTCCACGTGCCGTCTTCCTTCTGCTGGTTGACGAGCCAGCGAACGCCCTTGGCCACCGAGTCAGAACGCGTGTCGCCACCTGCGAGAAGCGCGAGCAGAGCCCATGCTGTCTGCGATGGAGTGGACGGGCCAACGCCGCGTGTTCCTGGATCGTCGTACGTGGCGCACCACTCGCCCCATCCACCGTCGTTGTTCTGCACGGAGCGAACCCATTCGACAGACTGTTGCACTGCGGGTTCGTTCTGGTCAAAGCCAATGGCTTCCAGACCACGCAGTACGAGGAAGGTGCCGTAGAGGTAGTTGACACCCCAGCGACCAAACCACGAACCGTCCGACTCCTGTTCCTTCAGGATGAACTGCACTGCGGCTTCCACGCGCTTGTCACGACGGGTGTAGCCGTAGGCAGCCAGAGTCTCCAGGATGCGACCGGTAATGTCTACCGTCGGCGGATCCAGCATCGCGTTGTGATCGGCGAAGGGGATGTACTGGAAGATCATTTTTGTGTTGTCACGGTCGAAGGAAGCCCATCCACCGTTCTTGCACTGCATGCCAAAGATCCAGTTGATGGCGCGCTGAGCGATCTCATGTTGCTGACGTTCGTGCGGATGATCGACCGCCTTGAGTGCGAGCAGCACTTCGCCCGTGTCGTCGACGTCAGGATAATGAATGTTGTTGTAGAAGAAGGCCCAGCCGCCGGGTTCAACGTTCTTAACCTTCTGCGCCCAGTCGCCCTTGTGGCGGCTCTCCTTGCTGAAGAGCCAGTCCGCTGCGAGGATCATGCGCGGATCAGTGGGCGAAATGTCAGCCGAGCCAAGCGCCGAAACTACCTGCGCCGTGTCCCACACGGGCGAGAGGCAGGGCTGCATGCGGAAGGTGGGCGTGGGGTAATTCGGTTCGCCGTTGGGCTTGTCGATGCCGAGCTTCTCAAACTCGTCCATCGCGCGGATCATCTGCGGGTCATCCAGCGAGTAACCGAGGTGCCGCATGGCAACGATCGCGTTGAGCATGGCGGGATAGATGGCGCCGAGGCCATCAGAACCTTCGAAACGCTCCAGCATCCACTCTTCCGCCTTTTTCAAGGCACGCTTACGCAACGGGCGGATGTGTATCCGCTCTGCCCAGTGCGCGATGCGATCCCAGAAGAGGAAGAAGTTGCGCCACGAGATGGGCTTCTTACGATCCCAGCGGAGATGCAGATCGGCATTCTTGCGGCCGCCAACGAAGAGTTCGTCGATGCCCTGCTCCGGCGACAGAAGCTTCAGGGGCTTCTTCGCATAGATGATCGAGAGCGGCACGAGAATGCCACGCGACCAGGCGGAAATTTCGTAGATATTAAAGTAAAACCAGTTCGGAAAGAGAACGATCTCCGGCGGAATTGCGGGGACAGCATCGTAGTCGTACTGACCGAATGCGCAGAGATAAATCTTAGTGAAAGTGTTGCACTCCACCACGCCGCCCAGCGATAGCACCGATTCGCGGGCCTTCACCATGACGGGGTGATCTGCGGGCCATCCCATCATCTTGAGAGCGTGATACGACTTGACGCCGTAATTTACGTTCGAGGGGCCGCCGGGATAAACACTCCATCCGCCATCTTCGTTCTGGTGGCGAAGGATTTCATTCACAGCGCGCTGCATCTTGCCGGGGTCCCCCGTGCCAAGCAGCGTATGCATGAAAATGTAATCGGCTTCCAGCATGACGTCGGCTTCGAGTTCGCCACACCAGTGGCCATCCGGCTGCTGCTGAGAAAGTAGCCAGTCCGCAGCTTTGCGGACGGCGGAGCGCACCTGGTCCAAGCCCAGATCAATGCGCCCAAAACGCGGCTGTGCCGCGCCGGCTTCGGTGGCCGCCGACGTTCCCGGTCTGTATTTCTGATCCTGCATTCTGATTAGACGTATTCCCCGTGCCGAGCGATGCTGCTTACTGCAACTGCGAAGAGCACTACGTGATACCTTCGGCTGCGATTACGCAGCCGGTGATGGCGCCGGAGCAATGGCGCGAACAATCTCCGGCGGAAGGCCGAAGCGAACGTTCTCCGGCATGACCTCAACCTCATCGACCGAGCCATAACCAATGCCCTGAAGATAAGCGACCACTTCCTGTACGAGAACTTCAGGCGCAGATGCGCCCGCTGTGATTGCGACCTTCTCAACACCCTCCAGCCACTGGGGCTGAATATCCTGGGCCTTGTCGATCAGGTAGCTCTTGGTACCGAGGTTCTCAGAAACCTCAACCAGACGGTTGGAGTTGGAGCTGTTCTTTGAACCGACGACCAACACCAGATCCGCACCGTGCGCCACATTCTTCACCGCCGTCTGGCGATTTTCCGTGGCGTAGCAGATGTCCTGCGCGTGCGGTCCAACGATGTTCGGAAACTTCTTCTTCAGTGCCTCAATCATGTACTTCGCTTCATCAAGCGAAAGCGTCGTCTGCGTGAGGTATGCAACCTTGTCCGGATCAGGAACCACGAGAGCATCAACTTCTTCAACCGTGGAGACGACCTGGGTTACTTCAGGTGCTTCGCCTGCGGTGCCCTCTACCTCTTCGTGATCGCGATGACCGACGAGTACAAGGGAGTAGCCCTGCTTGGCAAACTTGATGGCTTCGACGTGAACCTTCGTAACGAGCGGGCAGGTGGCATCGATAACCTTGAGGCCACGCTCCTTTGCACGTTCACGAACTGCCGGGGAGACACCGTGCGCGGAGTAGATCACGCGCTTACCCTCGGGCACTTCGTCCAGCTCGTTGACGAAGATTGCGCCCTTCTGGCGCAGGTCATCGACGACGTAGCGGTTGTGAACGATTTCCTTGCGCACGTAGATAGGCGCGCCGAAGGTATCCAGCGCGATCTTCACGATGTCCACTGCACGCACCACACCGGCGCAAAAGCCACGCGGCTTCAGCAAGAGAACGCGCTTCTGTTGAGCGCTTTCGTTTTCGGTGGATACAGGCGGGTCGAGGGTCAGAGTGCTCACGGATAAAGTATACCGCGAAGTAAACCCCTGACGCAGTGATTTGAACCTGTTGTGGTGCAATCTGACGAAACTACGACAAAGCGCCACTGGCGCAATATGGCGCACGCAGCACTTCGTCGAGCGGAGGACGTCCTTGCGGACTCCTTACAAGTGTCCTTCGCACCCCCCGTGAGGGCAATGGCAACCGATAGTCGTAGGGGCAGCTTTCGCGGCATCTTCGCAGTATTGCGAGCAGTATTTGCCTTCTGTCACGGTGCAGCTACAGGGGGTATGTGCACACTTCTTCGGTTCGTGAGACATCGGGGAATCTCCTCTTGCAGTAATTCCGTAATGACTTGGAGTGGTTCCCCCGATTTCCGGTTGCCGCACTAACGGCTTGCTTTGAGCATTTGTTCCGCGTGCTTCAGGCTGGTCTCCGTGACGGTGGCGCCGGAGATCATGCGAGCGATTTCGCCGGTGCGTTCCTCGTCCTTCATCTGGCGGATCTGGGTGCGGGTGCGGCCTTCTTTTTCAGACTTCTCAACGAGGAAGTGCTGGTCGGCGAAGGCAGCGATCTGCGGCAGGTGGGTGACGCACAGAACCTGCTGGTGCTTCGAAAGTGCTTTCAGCTTGGCGCCGACTGCTTCCGCGGCGCGACCGCCGATGCCGATATCGATTTCGTCGAAGACGAGCGTGCGTGGCAGAGGGATGCGGCGCTTGGTGCGGTCTGCCCCGCCCTCTTCCACGGAAACCTTCAGCGCCAGCATGACGCGGCTCATTTCACCGCCGGAGGCGATCTCTTCCAGCGGCTTCAGAGGTTCACCAGCATTGGTGGCGATGAGGCATTCCACATGATCCCAACCGACCGCCGTCCAGAAGCTCTGTTCCTTCTGCGGAGCGACTTCCACGCGGAAGCGCACCTGCATGGCGAGGTCGTTGATTTGTTGCTCGGCGAGTTTTTCCAGCTTGCGCGCGGAGGATGTGCGCGTTTCCGTGAGGTCCTGTGCGACGCAGGTGTAGATGTGTTCGCATTCGGCGAGTGTCTTCTTCGCGGCCTCAATGAGTGTTTCGCGATTCTCCACTTCGTTCAACTTTGCAGAAACTTCTTCGCCGTATGCGATGACTTCTCCGAGCGTCTTGCCGTATTTGCGCTTCAGACGATCGAGCGCTGCGAGGCGGTCTTCGATTTCAGCGAGGCGTTCGGGGGAGGCGTTGATGTTTTCCGCGTAGTGGCGTGCAGTTTCGCTGATATCAGCGACGGTGGCGCGAGCGTTGGCGATCTGCGTTGCTGCTTCTGTGAACGATGTGTCGTAACGCGCGAGTTCTTCCAGATGCTTCTGTGCTGCTGCAAGCGAAGATTCCGCGCTGGCTTCATTCTCGTAAAGCACTTCCTGCGCGTTCATGGCTGCGGTGTAGAGCTTTTCCGCGTTGGACAGGACACGCTTTTCGGCTTCAAGCTGATCGTCTTCTTCTGCGGATGCAATGTTGGCATCGGCGATTTCGCTGCGCTGGAAGATCCACAGGTCGACCATGCGCAGGCGCTCCTGCTCATCGGCAGAGAGACGGTCGAGTTCTTCGCGTGCGTCACGCCAGAGTGCGTACGCCGTGCGGATGTTTTCGCCTGCCTGTGCGACATCGAGCCCCTTGTGCGATTTGAGGCGTTCGCGCAGGTCGATGACGAGTTCTTTGCCCAGGCCAGTATTTGTATTCACGCCGGCAAAGCGATCGAGCAGGCCGCGCTGTTGTGCCTGATCGAATGCGCCCATGGTTTCTGCCTGCGAGTGCACCAGCGCGAGTTCGGGTGCGAGTTGGCGGAGAACGGCGACGGTGGCAGGCTGATTGTTCAGAAAGACGCGGCCCTTGCCGGATGCGTTCACTTCGCGGCGAAGAAGTATTTCAGTGCTCTCGACGTCGATGCCGTTGGCTTCGAGGATGGCCTCAGCACCTGGAGTGGCTTCAAAGACACACGAGACGACTGCTTTTTCTGCGCCGTGGCGCACCACATCGCTGGCGGCGCGGCCACCCATGAGGAGGGCGAGAGCGTCGACAAGGATGGATTTACCTGCGCCGGTTTCGCCCGTGAGCAGGTTCAGGCCGTTGCCGAAGGTGGCGACAGCGTGGTCGATGACAGCATAGTTTTCCGCTCGCAGCTCAAGGAGCATTTTCGCCCTCTCTTCGCGCAGAGAATAGCACGGATGAGTTGGTGGCCGGGTTACATTTCTTCGCGTCAGGCATTGGCAAAAGGAGTTCCCAGGCTGGCCTGATATCAAAAGCAGAACACATAGAGCACAAGGTACACGCAACGATCGGCACGGTTTATCGCAATCGTTTTGCCCTGTTTTGTGCAGAGATGCACCTGAAAAGATTCTCCCTCACCTTCCACCCACAGCAAGAGTCGATACACTGCGAGCAAGCTATGAGTCTTCTTCTGACACTTCTCCTGCAGGACGAAACACCGGTTAACGCGGCAACTGCACCTCCGAATGCCGCCAACTCTTCCGCATTAATGGAAATGCTGCACAACAGTGGGCCGGTGGCGCTGACTGTGCTGGCGCTGCTGCTGGTGTTGTCGATTGTTTCGTGGACGATCATGCTGACGAAGTGGGGTTCGTTCCGTCGTGCACGCGCCAAGGGACAGCAGTTTCTGCGGGCATTTCGCAAATCGTCGCGGTTGAGCGAGATTGCCACTGTCGCAGATACATACAAGCCTTCTCCGCTGGTGAATGTGTTTTCAGAGATTGTGGAGGAGTATCAGCGGCAGACAGGCGGCCGTGGATTCCCGCGTAATCCCGTTGCCGTGGAACGTGCTGCGCAGATTGCAAGCAGCGAGGCGATGACGGATCTGGAATCGCAGTTGACATGGCTGGCGACGATCGCGGCAGTAGCTCCGTTTATCGGATTGCTGGGTACCGTGATGGGTATCGTGGACGCGTTTCACGGTCTGGGAACGCAGGGCGCTGCGACATTACGCGCCGTTGCGCCGGGTATCAGCGAAGCTCTGATCACGACGGCTGCTGGTCTTGTTGTGGCTATTCCTGCAGTCGTTGGCTACAACCAGTTGACCGCAAGCGTGAAGGACTTTGCCGCACGCATGGATGATTTTGGTCGCGAACTTTTGAATGCGTTGGAGAACGCCGCAGCAGCGAATCCGCAGTCGGGGCAGGATGATCCGCGCCGCCGCATCTCGCAGACCAACTAAAGCTTTCGGAGAGAGAACGCGATGGCATTTTCCAGTAGTGGCGGACGCACACGCTCTTCGCTTGCAGAGATCAACATCACACCACTGGTGGACGTGGTGCTGGTGCTGCTGCTGATCTTCATGCTGACAGCCCCGGTGCTGCAAAGCGGCATTGAAGTAGCAGTTCCGCAGACACGTACGGTGAACCAGCTTACGGATGAACGCACCGTGGTGACGATTGACCATGAACAACGCGTGTATCTGCAGGACAAGGCTGTGAACCTGGCGGAGCTACCGAGCTTGCTGCGCAGCAAGGGTGATCCGTCAAAGAAAGTGATCTACCTGCGCGCGGACCAGAAGGTGCCGTTTGGCGCGTTTGCATCTGTGATGGATGCCGTGAAGCAGGCAGGGATTACGAACATCAGCATTGTGACCCGACCGATTGAGAAATAAGCGATGCCCGTAACGATGGAGCCAACCCGGATGCAGCAGCGCACGAAGCAAAACTTCGTGGTGTCGCTGGTGCTGCATGGCGTGGTGATTGGCGGTGTGCTGGCTGCGGGATACGTTTTTCGCAATCACGGAGAGAAGTGGGGCGACAAAGCTGACATTACAGGTGCGGTGCAGGCGACGATGGTGAATTCCCTGCCGCTTCCTCCGCGCGTTCAGCCGAAGGAAGACAATGTGCTGGCGAGCGAGAACCCGAGTGAAGCTCCTCCGCCACCAACGCCCGCGGCAGAACCTCCGCCAAAGCCGACAGATATTCCGATTCCGGTAAAGCAACCGGAGAAGAAAACGCCGCCGAAGGTTGCAGAGAAGCCCGCACCCGTGCCGCCACAGAAGCCACAACCTACAAAGCCGCAGCCGGACAAAGCAACTTCCGGTGAGACGGCAGGGCTGAAGATGGCCATGACGTCGGTGGAGAATCGTGCAGGAACATCCGCTACGAACATTTCGGATTCTGCATTTGGCGAGCGTTATGCGTATTACGTAAGACAACTGACGCAGAAGGTAGCGCAGCAGTGGTACACGCAGACGCTGGACAGCGGCGCTGCGGGGCATCGTGTGTGGATCAGTTTTCGAGTGAACCGCGATGGCTCGCCGTCAAATATTCAGATTTCAAAACCGAGCGGTGATACCACCCTTGATGCCAGCGCCTTGCGCGCGTTACAGCGTATTGACTCGTTTGGACCTTTGCCGGATGGCTACTCCGGCTCATACATCAATGTGCAGTATTACTTTGATCCGAAGGGCAACTAACCGGTACACAGTATGAGTTGCATGGCGCTGCGGAAGAAAATGCCGTACCCATCAAGGAACATTCTCCACACCGTTTTCATGCTGCAACGTCTACCATGGACAACGATGGTGAATCGCACACGTTTGAATCTCGTAAAGATGGCTGCTGTCGTTGGAGTGATGTTTTTGGGCTCCGCGGCGCTGCATGCGCAGGATAATGTCTTCACTGGAACGAACACGGGTGCAGACCGCATCCGCATTGCCGCGGCGAACTTTCGCGCAGGTTCTGCCGATGCCGGCAGTCTGAAACAAACCTTTGATTCTGTGTTGTTCAATGACCTGCAGAATGCGGGCGTATTCGACCTTGTGTCGAAGAGCATGCAACCGCAATCCATGCCAGGAACTCCGCAGGAGATGCGCCTGGATGAGTGGACCGCAGCGCCGGTCAGCGCAGCGTATGTTGCCTTTGGCTCTTTGAGTGTTGCGGGCAATCGGGTTGTGGTGAATGCCTACGTGGATGACACGCACAATGCGCAATATCCGCAAGTGCTGGGCAAGCAGTACACCGAAGCTGGCGACGACAATGGCGCACGTACGATTGCGCACAAGCTGGCAGATGAGATCATTCTGCGGCTTGGCGGCGGTATCCCCGGCATTGCAGAGAGCAAGATTTATTTTGTGCACGCAGGCGGCGGTAACAAAGAGATCTGGATGATGGATTACGACGGCGCGAATGCTCATGCGGTGACGCACCTGGGCACCATTTCGCTTTCGCCGCGTGTTTCGCCAGATAATTCGCGTATTGCGTTTTCGTCGCTGGGCAGAGACGGATTTCAGATTCGGATGTATTCACTATTGCTGAATCGTCCGATCAGCTTCCCTTCCGGTGGCGGAACAAATCTTTCTCCGGCGTGGTCGTCGAATGGGCAGCTTGCGTATTCGTCTTCGCGCACGGGTGATCCTGAGATTTACATCACGGATGCCAACGGCAGTGGAGCGCGTCGCGTAACGAACTCGCGTGGACCGGATGTTTCGCCGACGTGGAATCCGAAGACAGGATCGCAGATTGCGTTTATCAGCGGTCGCAGCGGATTGCCGCAGGTGTATATCATGGACGCGGACGGCGCTGGTGTGCAGCGCATGACGGATGGTGGGTATGCCACCTCTGTTTCGTGGTCTCCCAATGGACAATTCCTGGCCTTTGCATGGGATCGCAAGTACGGTCCGGGTGCGCCAGGAGGACAAGACATTTACGTGATGGAGATTGCCAGCAAGCGCTGGATCCAGCTCACGAACGGCATAGGCCGCTGCGACTTCCCCTCATGGTCGCCGGATGGCCGCCACATCGTTTTTGCCGTGGGCTCCGGCGCACGCGCAGAAGTTTGGACCATGTTGGCCGACGGTACCGGGAAGCACAAGCTTGCAGGCACCGGAAGCGACATGCCCAATTGGAGTTTCCGCTGAAGTTATGTTTTCTGCCGATCAACGAATTGAGGAGAGATGATGAGATTGCAAACAACCCGCACCAAATCGATTGTGACAACTGCAATGGCTGCGATGCTGCTGCTGGCAGGCTGCCATAAGAAGCAGAGCGCGCCGCCGCCGTATACCGCACCGCCGGCTGCACCTGCTGCAGCGCCGACTGCGACACTGACCGCAGAGCCTGCAACGATCGACCTGGGCCAGTCTGTGGTTCTGACGTGGCACACGACGAACGCAACGTCGGTTTCGATTGATGGTGTAGGACCGGTAAATCTGAACGGAACGACCAATGTGACGCCGTCGAACTCGACGAACTTCCACCTGGTGGCAACAGGCGATGGTGGCACGGCGGATGCGAACTTCCGCGTGACTGTGCGTGTGCCTGCTGCTCCCGTCGCAGGTACCTCTTCGGACCTGCCGGATGATGCAACGTTCCATGCTGCTGTGCCGGATGTCTTCTTCGACTACGACAGCTACGACCTGAATCCCGCAGGCCATACCGCGACGCAGCAGGCTGCCACCTACCTGAACCAGCACTCGAACATCAAGCTGCTCATCGGCGGCTATTGCGACGAGCGCGGTTCGGCTGAGTACAACCTGGCGCTGGGCGAGAACCGCGCGAACGCAGCGAAGACCGCCCTGGTGAATGCAGGCGTGTCGGCAAGCCGCATCCGCGTGATCTCCTACGGTAAGGAAAAGCAGTTCTGCACCGAACAGAATGAATCGTGCTGGCAGCAAAATCGCCGTGCGCAGTTCAACATCGACCGGTAAACAACTGCAATTTCCCTTAATCTGGTAACGCACGAACGCATGGCGGGGGAGTACAAGCCCGCCATGCGTTCTCTTACGTGGAGGAACCATCCCATGCACCGCACACTTCGCATTGTGCCCGCTACGCTTGCACTTGCCGCTGTCCTGTTCACTGCCCCGACTCCCGCCTTTGCTGCAAACAAGGACATGGTGGAGTTGCAGACACAGGTCCGCGCACTGCAGGACGCCATTGCACGCCTGCAACAGTCCAACGACGAACGCATGGGCGTGATGAAAGACCTGATTCAGCAGACAACCGACGCCGTGAACAAGATGGCTCAGACCATGGACGGCGTGCAGCGCCAGATGCGCGCACAGAGCGAAGGCACGGGCAAGAACGTGGAACAGCTCTCCGGACAGATGCAGTCGCTGAACGATTCGCTGGACGAGCTTAAGGCTCGCCTTGGCCGCATTGAGAAGAACATCGGCGATGTGCAGAGCCAGCAGCAGAGCATCAGCGCGAAGCTGGATTCGGGTGGCGGCTCTGCTGGTGGTGCAGCGCCCATGACGACCGACACGCCTGCTCCCACTGGCAAGACAGCGGCGCCGATTGTGCGGAATGGCAAACCTTCGGCCGCCATTCCTGCCGACGATTCTGCATTGCCTACAACACCCGCCGCGCCTCCGGTGGAAGATCTGTATCGCACAGCCTTCAGCGACTTCAATGGAGCGAAGTACACGCTGGCGTCTGCTGAGTTTAATGATGTGATCAAGTACTATCCCGACTCAAACCTGGCGGGCAATGCCTACTTCTATCTGGGTGAGATTGATTACAAGGCAGGACGCTTCTCCGCGGCTGCGAAGAACTACGACAAGGTGGCAGAGCAGTATCCGGGCAATCCGAAGACGGCCATCTCTCAGCTTCGTAAGGGTGAGTCGCTACTTGCGTTGAAGCAGACAGACGCGGGTGTACGCGAACTGCGTTCGCTGATCCAGCGCTATCCCAACACGCAGGAAGCCACTGCAGCGCGCAGCAAGCTAAATGCGCTGGGTGTGACGGTGGTTCCGCGGAACCGGTAAGCTCCGCGGATTTCACACATGGTTTAGGAGTTCATGCCGCGCAGGAGAGAAGCAAGCTCTTCTGCGCGGTTTGCCGTTACGGATAGAAGCGGAAGGCGTGGACGACCACCGAAGTAGCCCGAGAGTTCGCTGCCAGCCTTGATGGATGGCGTGTCCCACGAAGCAATGCCCTGCTCTGCACGGGATAGTCTTCCCTGCTTTTCAGCGAGCAGTTTGGGGTCGCCGTCTTTCCATGCAGCCCATACCTCAAATGCGGCCTGGGGGACGGTTGCTGCCAGCGGCATGGCGAGTGAGCCTGCACCTGCTCGCAGGGCTTCTCCTGCATTGGTTGTGGCACCCCATACGATCTGGAAGCCAACTTCCTTGGTACGCGTCTTCAGGGCGGGTACTGGCGGCGCGGTTGCGACAGCGGTTCCTCCGCTGAGTGACGATGCACTGACAAAGGTTCCAGCAACCACCGTGGCAGGCTGCTCTACGGCCAGCATGCGGCCCGTGGCAGCGGTGAAGGTGATGGTGGTGGTAGCAGTGTGCTTCACGCCTGCCGTGGCCTCACGCATCTGCACGACGCGGCTTACGTGCGTCGATTGCTCGAGGATGCCGATGACATTGGGGTGCGTTGCGAGCCGTGCAATCAGTGCCATGGGGAGAGGTGCGCTTTCTGCATCCGAATGCAGCACCACGGGCAGCGGAGAGCCATCCGCGATCGCTTCAAAGTAGGTAAAACACGCTGCGGTGGGTTCCGCATCATTCCAAAGCAGGTGGCGATACTCCACCGGAGCGCTGAGCAGGACGGTATCGAATCGCGCGTCTGCAGCGGCCTGGGCCAGCAGCAACGATTCGCGCACGCTGGGCAGACCAATGCCAGCGGTTAAAACCTTTTCTTTTGCTGCTTCTGCGGCTACGGTCTTCAGAACTTCGATGCGCTCTTCCGAAGACAGTGACGCCATCTCGCTATTGGGGCCAAGCGCAATGAGGCCGCTGGTGGGCGTGAGCGAGTAGCGCCGCACATTGTGCTCCAGCTTGCGGAGGTTGAGCCGGCCATCGGGATAAAACGGAGTTGCGAGCGGAACGTGAACGCCTTCAAACAGCATGTCTTCATGGTATCGCCATCGATGCCCACAGAAGGAATTTCCAGCCGGACTCTTTGCAATCGCCGCAGGAAAAGCTAACGTAGAGAGGCAATGGAATCAGTTGAGATTCGCGGAAATAAATCTACCGGCGACCTGGCGCGCGAGGCGGGCTGGTTTGCGTTGCACACGCTGCTGGCGGTGTTAGTGCTGGTGATCATTGTTGCCGTGTTCTGGGTGCTGCACGTCGATCCGGATTCATCGGTGCCAAAGATCATCTGTACTGCGTTGGCACTGCTCGTTCCCATGGGCGCGGGTTTTGTGGTGGGCCGCATGGTGCCGGGTACGGTCGCGTCTCATATCTGGATCTCCGGGCTTCTGTTTTTCCTGGTGGTGTGTGTCTACACGCTGGACCTGCCAACTGGAAACGGCCTGTGCAATGGTTGCGGCGCCGTAGATAAGCTGTGGCGCACATTCTTCACCATTGAGATGAACAGCGGCCTGCTGGGTGGCGACGGCATCCTGATTGGAACGTGGATTCCGCTGTCGATGATCGGGTATGCCATTGGCGCAAAGATTGCGCGCAATCTCTCCGAATAACAGTTTCTTTTCGCCACAAACAGTGAGGGCCTCCGCTACATTGCGGAGGCCCTCACTGTTTGTAGTGCTGTGCTTTAAACGGTGCGCGACGCGTGCAGCTGTTGCAACGTGTATACGCTGATCTGACCGCGCTGCAACGCGGAGATGCCCTCTGCTGCTGCGCGTGCCGCGGCAAGCGTGGTGATGGAGGGGATGCGTGCGGTTACGGCTGCGCGACGGATCGCCTTCTCGTCAAAGATGCTGTCCTGGCCGCGAGGCGTGTTGATGATGAGCTGGATGCGCTCGCCCTTGATGAAGTCAACGACGTTGGGACGTCCTTCCTTCACCTTGTGAACACGTTCCACCTGGAGACCGGCGTCGCTGAGGATGTCTGCCGTGCCGTGCGTGGCGACGAGATGGAAGCCCATCTCCACGAACTGCTTCGCGAGCGGAACAACGTTGACCTTGTCATGATCGTTGACGCTGAGGAAGACCGTGCCCTTGGTGGGCAGGTTCTGGCCTGCAGCGATTTGCGCCTTGGCGAAGGCTTCTCCGAAGGTTTCGGCCACGCCCATGACTTCGCCGGTGGAGCGCATCTCCGGTCCAAGAACCGGATCGACTCCCTGGAACTTGCCCCAGGGGAATACAGGCGACTTCACGAAGAAGTGATTGCCGGTGCCGAGATCCTTACCCGATGCAAGCTGCTCTGGCAGAAGCTCTGCCAGCGTGCGGCCCGTCATAAGGCGCGATGCGATCTTCGCCAGCGGCAGACCCACCGCCTTCGAAACATACGGCACCGTACGCGAGGCGCGCGGATTGACTTCGATGACGTAGACCTTGCCATGCTGGATGGCGAACTGGATGTTCACAAGGCCGATCACGTTCAGCGCGAGTGCAAGCTGGCGCGTGTACTTGCGAATCTGATCGAGCACATCGGCGCTGAGATCGACCGAAGGCAGGACGCAGGACGAGTCGCCGGAGTGGATGCCGGCTTCTTCGATGTGCTGCATGATGCCTGCGATGATGACATCCTTGCCGTCGCAGAGCGCGTCCACGTCGACTTCCGTTGCATCTTCGAGGAAGTGGTCGATGAGAACCGGGCGCTCCTGCGAATACTCAATGGCTGTGTTCATGTAGCGAACGATGGCTTCGTCGTCATACGCGATGACCATGGCGCGACCGCCGAGCACGAAGCTGGGACGGACGAGCACGGGATACGTGACCTTATTTGCGCCAGCAACAGCTTCTTCAATGCTCGTTGCGATGACACCTGCGGGCTGCGGAATCTTCAGGTCTTCAATGAGCTTCTGGAACCGCTTGCGGTCTTCTGCAAGTTCGATCGACTCTGGCGACGTACCGATGATGGGCACGCCCGCAGCCTTCAACGGCAGCGAGAGGTTCAGCGGTGTCTGACCGCCAAACTGCACGATCATGCCGATGTCAGCACCAGCCGAAGCTTCGTGGTTGTACACAGCGAGCACGTCTTCAAAGGTCAGCGGCTCGAAGTAGAGGCGATCGCTCGTGTCGTAATCCGTGGAGACAGTTTCCGGATTGCAGTTGACCATGATGGTCTCGTAACCGTCTTCGCGCAGCGCGAACGATGCGTGGCAGCAGCAGTAGTCGAACTCAATGCCCTGGCCGATGCGGTTGGGACCGCTGCCAAGAATGATGATCTTCTTCTTCGCGGTCGGAATCGCTTCGTCTTCCTCGTCGTAGGAGGAATAGAAGTACGGCGTGAAGCTTTCGAACTCTGCAGCGCAGGTGTCGACGAGTTTGTAGACCGGCTGGATACCGTGCTTCTCGCGTGCTGCGGCAACCTGCTGCGATGCGTCCTTGCCATCGAGGTTGAGTGCCGTTGCGATGAGGTCATCGCTGACGCCCATGCGCTTGACGTCGCGAAGCTGGTCAGCGTCAAGGCTATCCAACGTCTTGCCGTGCAGGCCGCGGATTTCGTCGGTGATCTGCTTCACCTGATACAGGAACCACGGGTCCATGGTGGTGAGGCGAGCAACCTCACGCACGGTCATGCCGCGTTCGAATGCGTACAGGATGTAGCGCAGGCGCTCAGGATGCGGCGTGACAAGGCGCTGCGTAAGGCGGCGCGGTTCGATGTCGGAAGCAGACGCTTTTTTGCCCGTCTCCAGCGAACGGATCGCCTTCATCAAAGCTTCCTTGAAAGTACGCCCGATGGCCATGACTTCGCCGACAGACTTCATCTGCGGTCCAAGCGTCTCTTCCGTGCCGGGGAACTTCTCATACTGCCACTTGGGAATCTTCACCACGACGTAGTCGATGGTGGGTTCGAAGCAGGCAGGCGTGGCCTTGGTGATGTCGTTCTGCAGCTCGTCCAGCGTGTAACCCACAGCGAGGCGTGCAGCGATCTTTGCAATTGGGAAGCCAGTGGCCTTCGATGCGAGTGCCGACGAACGCGACACACGCGGATTCATCTCGATAACCGTCATGCGGCCATTCGCGGGGTTCACAGCGAACTGCACATTGCTGCCGCCGGTCTCCACACCAATCTCGCGGATGACGGCGATGGCGGCATCACGCATCACCTGGTATTCGCGATCTGTCAGCGTCTGCGCGGGTGCAACGGTAATGGAGTCGCCTGTGTGCACGCCCATTGGATCGAAGTTCTCAATGGAGCAGATGATGATGACGTTGTCCGCGAGATCACGGACGACTTCAAGTTCGTATTCCTTCCAGCCAAGCACGCTCTCTTCAAGCAAGCACTCAGTGACCGGCGAAAGGTCGAGGCCGCGCGACAGGATTTCCGTCAGCTCTTCGCGGTTGTAGGCGATACCGCCACCCGAGCCGCCCAGCGTGAACGACGGGCGAATGACGCAGGGGAAGCCGATCTTCTGTGCGAAGTCGAGGCCGTCGCGCAGGTTGTTCACCAGCGAGCTCTGCGGCATGTCGAGGCCGATCTTGTTCATCGCATCCTTGAACAGGAGACGATCTTCAGCCTTCTTGATAGCGTCGAGCTTCGCGCCGATAAGTTCCACGTTGTACTTGTCGAGCGTGCCGTCGTCAGCAAGGTCAACGGCCAGGTTCAGCGCGGTCTGTCCGCCCACCGTGGGCAGAACAGCGAAGACGCCCGGCTTGCCGCTTTCCTTGAGCAGTTCGCTTTCGACACGGAGAATCTCTTCCAGATACTTCGGCGTCAACGGCTCAACGTACGTGCGGTCAGCGACCTCAGGGTCGGTCATGATCGACGCTGGGTTGCTGTTGATCAGCACGACCTCGTAGCCCTCGGCCTTGAGGGCTTTGCAGGCCTGTGTGCCGGAGTAATCAAACTCGGCGGACTGGCCGATGACGATCGGCCCGGAGCCGATCACCAGAATCTTTGCGATGTCATTTCTGCGTGGCATCTATCTCTTCCCTCTTGCGGCTTCGCCCGGCATCATCCACGGGCCGTTCTCATAAAAAGAGGCACCCGGAGGATGCCTCTTTTGAAATTACTTCTTCCAGTCTTCCATCAACTTCCGGAAGTCCTTGAACAGGTAGTGCGAATCGTGTGGCCCCGGGCTGGCTTCGGGGTGGTACTGCACGCTGAACATGGGGTGCTCTTTGTGCTTCAGGCCAGCTACGGTCTGGTCGTTCAGATTCACGTGCGTAATGGCAACCTTGTTCTCGTCCAACGATTCCGGATCGACAGCGAAGTTGTGGTTCTGCGACGTGATCTCCACCTTGCCTGTTTCCAGGTTCTTGATGGGATGGTTTGCGCCGTGGTGACCGAACTTCAGCTTGTAGGTCTTGCCACCAAGCGCGAGACCGAAGATCTGGTGACCAAGGCAGATACCAAACATAGGCGTCTTCCCTGCAAGTTCCTGCACGTTCTTCTGCGCGTAGTCCAGCGGCTCGGGGTCGCCGGGGCCGTTGGAGAAGAACACGCCATCAGGATTCAGAGCGAGCACTTCACTTGCAGGCGTGGTTGCAGGAACCACCGTCACGCGGCAGTTTTCACGAGCCAGCATGCGCAGGATGTTCTGCTTGATACCGAAGTCGTACGCAACCACGTGCATCTCACGTCCGCCATCAATGGCTGCCGGAAGAAGCTTGTCGCCGGTTTCGTTGCGCTCCGTTGCAGCAGACCATTCGTACGTCTGCTTGGTGGTGACTTTGCTGGCAAGGTCCGTGCCGTCCATCTTGGGAATGGAACGAGCCTTCGCCACGAGAGCATCCGTGTCGATGACCGCGTCCTTCTCGAAGGTGGCGATGACACCACGCATCACGCCGTTGGCGCGAAGATGACGAACGATAGCGCGCGTGTCCACGTCAGCAATGACAGGAACGCTGTTCTTTTCCAGGTACTCGTCTGTTACCTGCGTGGAACGCCAGTTGGACGATACCGGTGAGAACTCGCGAACCACAAGGCCTTCGATATAGGGCTTCGTGCTTTCGTCGTCGTTCGGCGTGGTGCCGTAGTTTCCGATTTGGGGGTTGGTGAGAACGACAATCTGCCCGGCGTAGGAGGGATCGGTAAAGATCTCCTGGTAACCGGTCAATGCAGTATTGAAAACGACTTCCCCGACGCGTTCGGCTGGGGCGCCGAAGCCTTTTCCGCGGAAGATGCGCCCGTCTTCGAGCGCTAGAATGGCTTGCATTGCCTCTCCAAGGCGTGGATTCAATCGATTTTAACAGCCTTTCGTCTCAGAACCCAAACACCCTTTGCTCTTTTGGTGGAAATGCCGCTCCGCACATCTGGCAGGCTTACTCCTGCATCCCAATAGTCAAGAAAGAAAACTCCTGAAACGATGCCGATTCGCCCAATTGCGTCGTCGCTGACAGACGACTCACACCATAGCCATCTGCTGGATCGCGTGCGCCTGCTTGCGGAAATTGACGAAGCTGCGCGCCGCCTTCTTTCGCCCGAGGAAATCGTTCTGCGTGCCGCCACGCTCTTGGGAGAATTCCTGAAAGTAAATCGTTGCGCTTTTGCCGATGTGGAGGAAGACGAAGATACCTTCAACCTGACCGGCAACTATCTGAACGGCGTGCGAACCATGGTGGGGCGCTATGCGTTCCATGATTTTTCTCTGGAGTGCCTTCGGTGTATGCGCGCGGGCGAGCCCTACGTGATCTACGACTCCGAGGAGGACTGGAGCACACAGGCCGTGCTGGATGCTTTCCGCGCACCGCAGATTCGCTCCATCATCTGCGTCTCTGTGAAGCGCAGCGGCGTGCTGACGGCGGCGATGGCCGTTCATTGCAAGGAACCGCGCGTCTGGACCTCCGATGAAATTGCGCTGCTGCAGGCTGTTGCGAATCGCGTGTGGGAGTCGATCATTCGCATCCGCAGCGACCGAGAGGCAGTTGAAACACAAGAAGTATTAAGCATCGCCCTAGAGGCTGGACATGCAGGCGTGTTCGACTGGAGCATTCCGGACAACAGCATTACCTGGTCGCCGCAACTGGAGGCGCTTTATGGCGTTCCGAGTGGCACGTTTGAAGGAAGCTTTCAGGACTGGCAGCGCCGTGTGGTGGCTGAGGATGCAGAACGAGTCACGAACGAAATCAACACTGTCATGCAGGCGCAGCAGCGCGATTTTGGCTACGATTTTCGCGCCGTGCTGCCGGACGGTTCGCAGCGATGGCTGCATGGACAGGCTCGTTTTATCTACGCGCACGACGGCACACCGTTACGCATGATCGGCATTAACATCGACATCCACGAGCGGCGACAGGCTGAGTTGGCGCTACTGGAAAACGAGAAATTAGCCGCAGTGGGCAGGCTCGCGGCCTCCATTGCGCACGAGATCAACAATCCCCTGGAATCCATCACCAACCTGCTTTACCTGTCGCAGCATAGCGATGACATCACAGAGATTCAGCACTATCTTCAGACCGCGGAACAGGAGCTTTCGCGCGTTTCTGTGATCAGCGCGCAGACTTTGCGCTTTTACAAACAGTCCACCGCGCCGCGGCGGGTGACGGTTCAGGAGTTGTTTGAGAGCGTGATCTCCGTTCTGCAGGGCCGGCTATTCAAGCGCGGCGTGCAACTGGAAGAACGTTGGTATGCCGCTCAGCCGGTCCGCTGCCTGGATGGAGAGATCCGGCAGGTGCTGGCCAATCTGATCACCAATGCGATTGATGCCCTGCCTGCCAACGGTGGACGTCTCTACCTGCGTTCCCACGAGGGACAAGACCGTGATGGGCGCAAGGGCGTGTACATCGTGGTGGCGGATACGGGAACCGGCATGCCTCCTCTCGTGCAGAAGCGCCTGTTCGACGCTTTCTTCACTACAAAGGGCGAGGAAGGAAACGGATTGGGGCTGTGGGTGAGCAAAGAGATCGTCGACCGGCATGAGGCCGTGCTGTGCCTGCGGAGCAGTCAGAGACCCGGCGCGAGCGGTACCGTCTTCCGGCTGTTTCTTCCCTTCACTTCTGCCGTTGCCTGATTCTTTCCGGGTGCCTTGCCGAGCACACCTTACCGCTGCAACACTATTCAGGTGAACATTCTTTTCGTGGGCGATGTCTTTGGCTCGTCCGGCCGCCGTATTGTCGCCGAGCACATCGGCCATGTGCTTGAATCCAACGCTGTCGATCTTTGCATCATCAACGGCGAAAATGCCGCTGGCGGATTCGGTTTAACGCCGCCCATTGCCGATGAACTCTTTGATCTGGGCGCACATGTCATCACCACTGGAAACCACTTCTGGGACAAGAAAGAGCTTCTGGAATACCTGAAGGTTCCAGCGGATTCGCACGACCGTCCGCGCCGCATCCTGCGTCCCGCGAATTTTGCGCCCAAGACGCCGGGATTTGGCGTTTATGAAAGCACGCTGCCCAATGGGCAGGCCTATGCCGTTGTGAATCTGCAGGGCCGTGTCTTCATGTCGCAGAACGATGATCCCTTCCGCAAGGCCGACGAGCTACTCAACGGCATCCGCAGCCGCGTGATCTTTCTCGATTTTCATGCTGAAGCCACCAGCGAGAAGATCGCGATGGGATGGTATCTGGATGGCCGTGTGACCGCCGTTATCGGCACACATACGCACGTCCCCACGGCCGATGAACGCATCCTTCCCGGCGGTACCGCCTACCAGACGGACGCAGGCATGAGCGGGCCGTATGACTCTGTGATCGGCGTGGAACGACAGGCGGTGATCGATCGCTTCCTGACGGGCCAGCCTGCAAAGTTTGAGGCCGCCAAGGGAAACCCGAAGATGGCCGCGACCCTGGTGGAATGCGACGGCGCCACAGGCCGCGCCTATGGCATTCGCCGCTTCCTGCTGGGCGAATAGCTCAGCGCGCCTCTTCCAGAGCAAAATGTCCCAGCGGAATGGCATGGGAGTTCTGCGGCTTGTTGTCTATTGGCGAGGCAGGATACGAGTCAGACGTTCCGGTAGGAAAGCCGTATGCATTGCCTGTGCGCAGGTTGACCACGACCTTGCCAAGCACCTGGCCGCCTTTGGCTAGGCGCAGCATGTGAACGCCGGGCTCCACGTAGAGGGGATCCGATGAGTTGCTGTCCGCATGGACAGCTGCTGGTGCGATGTAAGGCCGCGCGGCAAGCACCATGAGTGAAGCTGTAATCAGGCCGAGCAGCACGTTGGTTGTGCGATTGGCTGGCATAAATCTCTCCAAATAACGAGAGGCAGCCCGCAGGCTGCCTCTCGCTGTTCTGCTGTATCGTTCTAGCGGCGGCGTGGAGCAGCCCGGTGAGCCGGAGCGGGCTTCGCAGCCGGCTTGGGGGCATCAATCTCGCCACCCGTCATGGTGATCATGAGGGGCTTCTGCGTGTACGAATCAAAGGTTGCAACCACGTTGACATCCGAACCGACAGCGGGAGCCGTCTTTGGAGCTTCCTTCAGCGTGATGGTGAAGTCAGCAGCCAGCGGATTTGCCTGCTTCGCGTCATCGGAAACAGCAAGCTGCAGGTTGGTGTCAGTGATGCTGACAACCTTACCCGGAACCTTGGTTTCCTTGCCCTTGAAGCCGTCAAACACCTTCTGTGCCTGATCTGCCGTACCGTTCTGAATGATGTATTCCACATCGGCCAGAGCGAGCTTGGTGACGTCCGGGGTGGTGGCAAGCACCTGCGCAACCGTATCGGCAGGGGTTGGAGCCGGCTTGACGCTGGTAGCAAATTCCGGCGCCGGGAAGACACTGGCCGCAGCAGCGGTCTTCACCGCGTCATAGCCGTCTTCAGCGCCGTGGAACTTCTTGTAGCAGTAGGTGGCCAGCGGCTGGAACTGTGCCTTGAACTGGTCCGGAGCGAACGTCGCGGTGCGGGTCGCAAAGAACGTGCAGTTCAGGTAGTCCGGCGGGGTGCTGGTGTAGTACGCCTGTGCCAGGAAGTAGGTGTCCTGAAGGATGGGGCCAGGCTGCTGGGTCACGGCCGGGTCAACCGACTTCAGTTCTGCCGTGTAAGCAGCGATTGCGCCTGCGCTGTCCTTCTTCGTCAACGCATCGATACCGATGGCCGAGTAGAAGTACGGCGTCACCTGCTTGGTGATGGCGGTCCAGTCAGCATCGGAAACCGCAGTGGGCTTGGTTACCTTCAGCCCCTTGCTGGCAGCATCAGCGGCCTTGTCGTAGGCAGCCTGCTTGGCAGCAGGATCCGTTGCCGAATCGCCCTGCGCCTTCAGAAGGCTGGTTTGAAGCGCCAGAGCGCGAATGTTATTGGGGTCAACCGCAAGCAAACGATCCGCGGCATCAAGCGCCTTGGGCGCATTGTTCGCGGCAGCATAGCCAGCCAGCAACTGTTCCAACACGGTGCTCTTCACCGTGGACGCGGGATACTTCGTCAGGAACGCCTCGGCAGCCGCGGCCTTGGTGGCACCGTCGGTTGCCGTGATCACCTTCTGGTAATCCGCGTATTCGTCCTGCGAGAGTTGAGGTCCCTGTGCTGCCTGGGCAAACATCGGTGTCACAGCTACTGCGGAAACGCAGGAAACTGCCAGCATCGAGGCAAGAAACGCCTTCTTCATCGAACTCTCCCTGTTCTTTTTTCGATCTGTATTCAATTCAGAGCACTACCGTGCTTCTGTAGGTCGCACAGGCTTGAATAGATGCAAGCAATGTATCAGGTGTAGGTATGCATTCTGAAGAACCCTCTTTTAAGGAACCATGATTCCTGCCTGTTTTGACGTAGAAGAATGCCGATTATCGAACCGAAATCGTCATCCTGCTTCTGTTTTCAGTCAAATCCCGGATGGATTTAGTGCAGGAGCCGAAATATGCCGTATATACGTGAGCACCCCTTCCCGTTGGGTTTAGGGACCCCTTATCCACAAGATAGACCCTGTATCTCGCTTGATTCCGCCCCTGCGGACGCATAGCCTCAAGTCAAACAGGTATGCCGTCCACAGAGGCGGCCGTTGGAGGTTCCCTTTTGCTCAAGCTCAAGCGCGTTCAGATTCTCGGTTTCAAGTCATTCTGCGACCGCACGGACGTTCAGCTCAGCGGGAATGGCATTGCCGCCATCGTTGGCCCCAATGGCTGTGGCAAATCGAACATCTCTGACGCCATCACCTGGGTGCTGGGCGAACAGAGTGCCAAGAGCCTCCGCGGCATCAAGATGGAAGACGTCATCTTCGCGGGAACGCGTGACCGCAAGCCGACCGGCATGGCGGAAGTGTCGCTGACGCTGGTTGACCCTGATGTGTACGACTCCAATGACAGCAGCGATGCCATCAGCATCGGATCCCTAGGCAATCGTCCTGCGGAACTGAATGATTGGGACGAGCAATCGGAGCGCGATGCTCGCTCCGCTGATACCGCGGCCGCAGTTGCCGAAGCACAGCCGGGACCGATTCCTGCTGGCGAAGATTCTGAAGAAATTGAAGTGGATGCTCCGCAGAATGCAACCACTGACGAGAACGGTGAGCCCGTTGCTCCTGTTGTTCTAAAAATTCGTCGCCGCAAATTTAATCGCGCTCCGGTGCGTGCAGGTGAGATCACCATCACGCGTCGCCTTTTCCGTTCCGGTGAATCGGAGTATCTGCTGAATGGCAAGATCTGCCGCTTGCGCGACATTCAGGACATCTTTTTCGGCACCGGTTTGTCAGGCGAAAACTACGCCATCATTGGGCAGGAACGCATCGGTCAGTTGCTGTCGTCGAAGCCGCTGGATCGCCGCTCCATTCTGGAAGAAGCTGCGGGCATCACGCGTTTCAAGACGAAGAAGCGCCTTGCCGAACTGCGACTGGAAGCCAGCAAACAGAACCTGGCCCGCGTGGATGACATCTTCGAAGAAGTTACGCGGCAGATGGCTTCGCTGAAGCGTCAGGCTGCAAAGGCAGAACGCTATGGTCAGATGCGCGATGAACTGCGCGGCAAGCTGCGCATTGTTCTCCGCTCACGTCTTTCGCAGCATGATGATGATCGCAATGCGTCTGAAGCGAATGTTGCGAAGCTGACCGAGGCGATTGATGCCCAGGCGGCTTCGCTGGAAGCGCTGGATGCAGAGCACTCTGCAAGCGTGGCGCGTGGCTATGAGCTGGACGAAGAGATTCGTGTGGCGCAGAGCCGCACCAACGAGACACGCATTGAGCTGGAGCGCGCAACATCGCGCATTGCCAGCAATCATGACCGCATCCAGGATCTTGCTGCACGCATTGCCAGCGGCACCGACGAACTGGCGCAGTTGAAGCACCAGATGGAAGCGCTGGCTGCGGATCGCGAAGGCCTGCAGAAGTTCCTTGAAACCGCGACTGCAGATACGGAAGAGGCTCGCCACACGGCGCAGGATCGTCAGCAGGAAGCGAATGAAGCGCAGGCGCAGGTGAACTCCGCGGACCGCGATGCGCAACAGGGACGCCATCATTCGATGCAGTTGATGCAGCGCATCAGCAATGTGCATCGTGAAGAGGCGCAAGCTGCAGAGTCACTCGCGGGTCTCGAACGCGAAGCGCAGCGGCTGGTTTCAGAGAGTGAACAGGCTAAGGCCGAACTGGATGCGCTGGGTAAGCAGCGTGGCCAGGTGAGCATGAGCTTTGAGTCCATCACGGATCGCCTGAAGCGGCTGGAAGCGGAGATTGCAGAGTTCCGCATTGAACTAAGCAACAAGCGCAACGAGGAGATGGAGACGCGCCGCAAGGGCGATCATCTGCGCGCGGAAGCAGCCACGCTGACAGGACGCCGCAATTCGCTGGAAGCACTCATCCGCGATCATAGCTACTCCAGCGACACGGTGAAGAAGCTCTTCAAGGCGAACAACATCGCCAGCACTGTTGCCCCGGTGGGAACACTCGCAGACTTTCTGGAAGTGGAAGACAAGTACGGCCTGGTTGTCGACGAGTTTCTCAAAGACGAACTGAACTATGTCGTCGTAAAGAACTGGAATTCAGCGGACGCAGGCATTGGTCTGCTGAAGACCTCCGTCGATGGGCGTGCCACCTTCCTGGTTCACGAAGATCATGCGCCTACTTACATGGACGGTATGCAGAGCCGCGTCCATAGCGATCTGCGTGGAGCGCGTCCGCTGAAGGACTTCATCAAGGTGCAGAATGGCTTTGGCCGCTCGCTGGAAGTGATTCTGCCGAAGCTGCGCGAAGGCTACATTGCACCGGATGCCGATACGGCGCGTGAACTTGCGGTAACGAATCCCGAAGCGTTCTTCCTTGCGCCTTCGGGAGAGATCTTCCACAACGTCACCGTCACGGGCGGCAAGGCACGGTCTGGTGGCCCGCTTGCATTGAAGCAGGAATTGCGCGAGATCCAGGTGAAGCTGGAAGGCGTGCAGGCAGAACTGTCACAGAGCGAAGTGGGTGTCGCTTCCCTCACCCGCGACATTCAGGAACTGCAGCAAACCATTGAAGTGAAGAGCAACGAACGTCGCGATGCGGAACGTGAAGCTGCTAACAGCGGCGCTGCGCTGCGCCAGATGGAGTCAGAAGCAGCGCGCATTGAACGCCGCCTTGCGGATTGGTCTCTGCACACGGAGCGCAATCGCGATGCACGCACACAGCGGCAGGAATTGATTGAGCGCAAGCAGGCTGAGGCTGCACAGCTTACCGCTGAGCGTGAAGCGATTGAAGTGCGCATCAACGAAGCGATGCTGCGCACCGACGATCTGCGTCGTGCACGTGAAGAAGCACAATCCGCCGCTGCTGCAGCCGCTGCCGCACTTGCCGGGTTGGAAGAGCGCCGCCGCAATGCCTCTGCAAACTTTGAGCAGAACGAGCGCATGCGCAATACCACGCAGCAGCGTATTCATCACCTGGAAGGCCAGAACGCAGGCGCTGTTGCAGAGCAGGCTCGTCGTGAAGAAGAGACGGTCGCGTTGCAGGTCCAGCAGGAAGAACTGACGGCACAGCGTGAACAGTTGAATGCCGAGGCGAATCGTCTGACCGCGGAAGCGTCGGCATTGCGTGCGCAGATTGCAGAGAAGAACAACACACTTCGCACCATGCGTACGGAGATTGAAGGTCTGCGGGAACAGCGCGCCACATTGCAGGCGAAGATTGCACGCCTGTCCAGCGAGATTGAGCATCTGGAAGCGCAGTCGCTGAATGATCTGAATGTGCCTGCGGAAGAACTTCGTGCAGACACCACCATTGAAGCCATCACATCCGAAGCACTCGACGCAGCGGAGGAGGAAACTCGTACCCTGAAGGGCAAGCTGGAAGCGATGGGCCCGGTGAACATGATGGCGCTGGAAGAGTTTGCCGAAGCAGAACAGCGTCACGGCTTCCTGGAGGCGCAGCGCAAGGACTTGCTGGACGCGATCGAAAACACGCAGAACTCCATCAAGGAAATCGACGAAATCAGCAAGACGAAGTTTGACGAAGCCTTTGCCATCATCAACAAGAACTTCTCCGACATGTTCGTGAAATTGTTCGGTGGCGGACAGGCGATGATGAAGCTTACCGACGAATCGAACTCTGCGGAGAGCGGCATCGATCTGATCGCATCGCCTCCGGGAAAGAAGCTGCAGAACGTGCTGCTGCTCTCCGGTGGAGAGAAAGCACTCACTGCCCTGTCGTTGCTGGTGGGTATCTTCCAGTTCCAGCCCAGCCCTTTCTGCGTGCTGGACGAAGTGGATGCTCCGCTGGACGAAACGAACGTGGGCCGCTTCGCTCGCCTGATCCACGAGATGAGCAAGGAAACGCAGTTCGTGGTCATCACTCACCACAAGCGCACCATGAGCGAAGCCGACCTGATCTACGGCGTCACCATGCAGGAGCCCGGCGTGAGCAAGATCGTCAGCGTGAACATGAACAAGGCAGAACGGCGAGCGGTAGCATAACCGCTCGTCGCTATCACTTGGCAGGAAACACTGTGCCCGTGGGCATAAGCTGCTGCATCGTCGCAAAACTGTGTTCGAAGCCATCGGGTGCAAAGGCTTTGAGAATCGCCGCATTCGCCATAGCGGCTGGACCTTCACAACGCGCTGCCATCGCCTCTTCAAATTCGGGAAGGCGTTCTCGCCAATCGTCGCGCATAAGTACTTCCGCCAACTCCCCTGCATCCTGAAGCGCAAAGTTTGCTCCGTCTCCACCGAAGGGACTCATGACGTGTGCGGCGTCGCCAATCAGCGTGACGCCGGGAACGTGCTTCCGCCGATGTCCCGGCGGTAGCCAGTAAATACCGCGTACAGCCACCACATCGTCACTCTGCGCAATGAGGCTGGTCAGATTGCTTCCCCAATTTGCAAACTTCTCCAGCAGCGCGTTGCGGATCTCCGCGTCTGACTTACCTGCATAGACGTCGACAGGGCCATTGAAAGCCGCGTAGAAGCCGATATGCGCATTCGCGTCGCGGTGCATCAATAGGCCCATGCCGTCGCCCAATGCAAAAGTGAGGCCATGTCCGACAAGCTCTGCAATGGCTGGGTGGCGGCGATCAATGTCGTGAATCCCCATCTCGACAAAGGCAATTCCGCTGTACTCCGGCTGTGCCGCTGATAGTGCCGGACGCACTTTTGACCATGTGCCGTCCGCTCCGACAACGAGGTCATAACGCTTGCGTGAACCGTCGGCGAACAGGACATCACATGTTCCGTCCTGCTGCGGCGCAACGCCCATTACATGCTGATTCCAGCGCACGATCCCATCAGGCAGCGAATCCAGCAGCATCTGGCGCAGGTGGCCACGATCGACTTCAGGGCGATCACCTTCCGTGCTCTGCTCCAAAAAGCGCAGGGTTCCCTGCTTGTCGTAAAGGCGTCCTTCCTGATCCTGATAGCGGGCGATGCGCTGAAACTCCGCAGTAAGTCCAGCCTTTGCGAGGGCGATCTGACCGCTGTCGCCGTGTATATCCAGCGAACCTCCTTGTGGCCGGTAGATAAAGGATGATTCGCGCTCCAGCACAGTGACCGATACGCCGTTTTGATGGAGGATGCGTGCGAGTGTTAATCCCCCGGGTCCGCCACCAACAATCGCAATTCTGCTTGGCATTACATAGTCTCCTATCTATTTACATAGGATACTATTCTTATTGAGAACGATTCATGGAAACCAAATTTTCTGGCAATCCCGGACAGCTTATCCAGCGTATTGCTCGTATGAGCAATCGCTGGCTGGAGCCGCGCCTGCAGGAGATGGATCTGGCCGTGGCTCAGGTGCCAGTGTTTGGCGCTTTGCAGCAACGAGGCCCCATGTCGCAGCGAGAGCTGGCAACACTGCTGCATGTAGAGCAACCGACCATGGCGCAGCTTCTGAATCGTATGGAACGGGATGGCCTGATCGCCCGCAAACCAGACCCGAAAGACGGTCGCAGCAGCCTGATCTCGTTGACTCCACGAGCACTCAAACGATCTGAGGCAGCGCGAAACATCCTGATGGAAGGCCGGCAGATCTCGCTACAGGGGTTCACGAAAGCGGAAGTAGAGACGCTACAACAGCTTCTGCAACGCATGTTGGACAACATGGAAGAGGAACTGAACAAGTAACAATTCTGGTTCATTCTTTCGCTGCTTCAAACACGGGGCTTTCCCTCCTTGCGCCAAAGTGATGAACTGTTCTGTATGAGTGAATTGCCACTGGGCGACCGGAAACCGATTTTGAGCGGTAAGGTGCGAGATCTGTATGAGGCCGGACCGGACC
The DNA here is from genome assembly GCF_036877645.1 of Terriglobus sp. ADX1. Classification (NCBI taxonomy): domain Bacteria; kingdom Pseudomonadati; phylum Acidobacteriota; class Terriglobia; order Terriglobales; family Acidobacteriaceae; genus Terriglobus; species Terriglobus sp. ADX1. The sequence continues at coordinate 9,518 of NZ_JAEDXV010000012.1, read as the reverse complement.
GGCTGCTGTTTGTTGCCAGCGACCGCATCTCTGCGTTTGACCACGTGCTGGGCAGCACGATCCCCGACAAGGGCAAGGTACTTACGCAGATCTCCCTCTTCTGGTTTGATTACCTGCGCAACCTGGTGCCGAACCATTTGCTGACTGCGGACGTGCGTGATTATCCCGCCGACCTGCAGCCGTACAGCAACTATCTGCGTGGCCGCAGCATGATCGTGCACAAGGCAAAGATGGTGCAGGTGGAGTGCGTGGCGCGTGGTTTCCTTTCCGGCTCGGGATGGAAGGATTATCAGCGTACCGGTCAGGTATGCGGGATTCCTCTGCCAGCGGGACTGCGCGAAAGCGATCGTTTGCCTACGCCGATCTTTACGCCTGCGGCGAAGAACCATACCGGACACGATGAAAACATCGGGTTTGACCAGGTGGTGGCTTCAGTGGGCGGCGAACTCGCCGAGACTCTGCGTACGCTGACACTGTCGATTTACACCACTGCGGCGAAGTACGCAGAGAACAAAGGCCTGATTCTGGCCGATACGAAGTTTGAGTTTGGCTTTGTCCCGGCAAAGGATGGCAGCGACATGCTGGTGCTGGCCGACGAAGTGCTGACACCGGATTCGTCGCGCTACTGGCTCGCAAGTGGCTATGCTCCCGGCGGCGCACAGCCTTCGTTCGACAAGCAGTATGTGCGCGACTACCTGGAAGAGATTCATTGGGACAAACAGCCACCTGCGCCGTCGTTGCCGGAAGAGGTGGTTACCGAGACGCGGTTGAAGTATCTGCAGGCGTTTATGCAGCTTACGGGCAAGGCGAAGTTGCCGGAATAAAGCGATGAACGAAGCTCTCCATGGCGCGGCGGCTGGACTGGGGCACATGAACCCATTGGACTGGTGCATTGCACTGGTGCTGGCCGTGTCTACCGTGATGGCGTTCATGCGCGGACTGATACGTTCGGTGGTTTCGCTAGTGGGGATTCTGGCGGGTGTGCTGCTGGCGTTCTGGTACTGCCATCGTCTGGCTGGATGGCTGCACCGTTGGATCACGGAGTCGTCGTTGGCGGAAGTCGCCTCATTTGTTCTGATTCTGGTGGCGGTAATTGTTCTGGCGGCACTGCTGGGAAGGCTGCTGCGCGGAGCCTGTTCTGCCGTCGGACTGGGCTTTCTGGACCGGTTGGGCGGGGCGTGTTTCGGCTTTGCGCGGGGTATCCTGCTGCTGGCAGCGTTATTGTTGCCGGTGGCTCCGTTTCTGGGGAATGTACCTGCGGCGCAAACATCTTTGCTGCTTCCCTATTTGCTTCCGGCCGCACATGGGATATCCTTCGTTGTGCCGCGTGACTTTGGCAGGAGACTCTCCGCAACCGATTGGCTAACCCATGCCAGGACGGCTGCAGGCGAGTGGACGCCCGCCATAGTCCGCACCATGCCATCTGAGCGAGGTAAGTACGAGTGAAGCGCGAACTGGACGCACTGGTGGCACAAATGCACGCCGATGGCATTTCGTATGAAGACGCTGTCCGCGAATTCAAGCGCCGTTACCTGCTACAGGTACTCATCAACCATCGCGGCAACCAGTGCAAGAGCGCTGAAGAACTGGGCATGCACCGCAACACGCTGAGCCGTACGCTGGCGGAGCTGAACATGGACACCGCGCAGATTCGCAACGGCCTGAAGCGTCCGGCACGCAGCGAACGAGCAGTTGGCACGCCCCGGCTGCAGACGATCGCCCGCGTCCGTTGAGCTACGTCTAACCAAGCAGTGGTCACTGCATCCAAGCTGATTTCTGGCGGTCTGCTGGCGGGCGTTTGCGCTGTTGCGCCGTTTTCCGCCCGCACCGCGCTTGCGCAGCAGACTCCCAATCTGCCCCCTGACTCCCAGGAACCTGCGGCAAGAAAGCCGAAAGAACCTTCCCAAAAGGACCGTGACACGGCAGAAAAAGCATATCTTGCCGGAGCGAAGGAACTGGCGAATGGCCACTTCCCTCAGGCTGAGAAACTCTTTGCGCAGGCCGTAGAGCGCAATCCTCTGCGCAGCGAGTACGTGCAGGCATTGCTGCTGGCGCGCGAGCATCACGTGACCGATCTGTTGCACGAAGCCGCGAAAGAGCGGTCGACGGATCCCGCTGGTGCAGATGCGCTGGTGGCTCAAGCACGATCGCTGGATGCGACGAATCCTGCCGTTGCACAACACGCCCCCCCGGTCGATCTGCACCCGATTCGGACCGAGCGATTGGCTGCCAGCATCGTGCTACTGCACAATGCCTCTCGGCACAGCTACCACCAGCGCGGAAGTATCCGCTCGCTGGCGGAGACGGTTGCTCGCGATTATGGCCTGCGCGTGGCGTTTGATCCGGATATGCCGACGAAGGACTATCGCATCGACGTGGATAATGCCAACTTCGCCGAAGCCATGCAGGTGTTGGGATTGGTTAGCGACACCATGTTTGTGCCACTGGATGAGCACACGATTTTGCTGGCGCAGGACACCCAGTTAAATCATCAGCGCTATGAACACATGGTAGAGGAAGCCTATTTTTTTCCTGGATATGCGGCCGATCAGCTCAAGGACTTTGTGAGCATTGCGCAGACCATTCTGAGGATTGAAAAAGTCAGCGTAGATGCGGCGCAGAACGCCATCGTGGTGCGTGGTCCGGCAGACCTTGCAGATGCCGCCGAGCGCATCTTCACTGACCTGATGGGCGGCCAGAGCGACGTTGTGTTCGATGTGAAGGTCTACTCCGTGGACCATTCGCGTGCACGGAACCTTGGTGTCGTGCTGCCGAGTTCCTTCACTGCTTACAACCTGGCGACAGAGGCGCAGAACATCATCTCTGCGAACAGTTCGCTGGTGGAACAACTCATTGCCAACGGTGTCATTCCATCCGGAACCAGCAACGTGGCGATCGCTGCCTATCTCGTCTTTGTGGCCGGAGTGAGCGGTTCCACTGCGTTGACGAATACGTTTTTTGTCTTTGGTGGAGGATCGACGACGACTGGCGTTACCACCGGGAATGCTCCGACGATCAACCTGGCTTTGAGCACCAGCGATGCTCGCACACTGGAAGATGTACAGATACGGGCTGGCAACATGCAGAACGCCATCTTCAAGGCTGGCATGCGTTATCCCATCCAGACGTCTCTTTACAGCGACATTGCCAGCAGTACTTCTGCGGCCAACACATCGGTAAACGGTGTCAGCCTTTCCAGCCTGCTGTCGCAGTATCTGGGGTCCAGTTCGCTCAGCAACGGTTCCGTTATCCCGCAGGTTCAGTATGAAGACCTTGGAATCACCGTGACGGCGAACCCGAAGATTCAGTGGACAGGTGACATCACCACACATCTTGAGGTGAAGATCAGCGCTCTTGCGGGATCGTCACTGAACGGCATCCCGATCCTGGCAAGCAGACAGTTCTCTTCGGACCTGACCGTACATGATGGCGATACGGTGATGATGGTGAGCCAAACCACCAGTTCGGAGACGGCTGCGGTTACCGGTCTTCCTGGCCTGAGCGAGCTTCCGGGATTCCAGAGCACCACGAACAAGAACGGCAGCAAGTCTACCGGCGAACTGGTGCTGCTGGTGACGCCGCACATTACACGTCGCGCACACACTTCTGCACGCGGGCCTTATATTCCGCTGCAGACGCGTCCTGAAACCGACTAGTTCGCTTTATGCCGCGGGCGCTGCGTGACGGATGTCGCGTCCCTTGACCCAGAAAATGACATCTTCCGCAATGTTTGTGGCGTGATCTCCTACGCGTTCCAGATTGCGTGCAATCAGCATGGCATGCAGCGCCTGCGAGGTGTACTGCGGCTGATTGCGGATCACGTTGGAGAGCGCGTGGAAGGCAGCAGAGTTCAGCTTGTCGACCTCGTCGTCCAATGCCAGCACGTTTTCGGCTAGCTGCGCATCTCCGTCAATGAACGCTTCCAGCGCCTTGCGAATCATGGCTGCTGCGAGCGTTCCCATGCGCGGAATGTCGACCGGCAGATCCACTGGTTGCAGATCATTCGTCTCACCGGCGCGGAGAGCGATGTTCACAGCCAGATCGCCGACACGTTCCAGATCGCCGTTGATGCGGATGACGGACAGGATGAAGCGCAGGTCCACGGCCATGGGCTGTTCCATGGCAAGCAGGTCCAGCGCGGTGGAGTCGATCTCGCGTTCGAGACGGTTGATGGCGGGTTCGCTGCGGCGCACAAGCTCCACCAGTTCGGGGTCGCGCGTGCGGTACGCCTCAATGGAACGCTGGATGGCCTGCTCTGCAAAGCCTGCCATCACCAGCAGTTTTTCCTTCAGTTCGTCCAGCGATTGATGAAAGCGTTTGCGCATCGTTAGCCGAACCTCCCTGTAATGTAATCCTCGGTTCGTTTGTCGCGCGGGTTGGTGAAGATGCGGTCGGTCTTGTCGAACTCGACCAGTTCCCCCGAAAGAAAGAAGCCGGTATCTTCTGCCACGCGCGCCGCCTGCTGCATGCTGTGCGTGACTATGACGATGGTGTAATCGTCCTTCAGCTCAAAGATCAAATCTTCGATTTTGCCCGTCGAAACGGGATCGAGCGCGCTGGCTGGTTCGTCCATCAGCAGCACTTCCGGGTCTACTGCAAGTGCGCGTGCAATGCACAAACGCTGCTGCTGGCCACCGGAAAGACTGGCGCCACTCTTGGTGCGGAGGTGATCTTTTACCTCGTCCCATAGAGCCGCCTGGCGCAGTGACCGCTCCACCACTTCATCCAGTTCCGCGCGCTTGGCGACGCCGCCCAGCCGCAAGCCTGCCGCCACATTCTCATAGATGGACATGGTGGGAAACGGGTTGGGCCGCTGGAAGACCATGCCGACGCGGCGGCGCACTTCGACAGGCGAAGCGTCGTCGTAGATATCTTCGTCGCCGATACGGATGGTGCCCTCGACTCGGGCGTTCGGAGCCGTTTCATGGAGACGATTCAGGCAACGTACAAACGTGCTTTTGCCGCAGCCGGAAGGTCCGATCAGCGCCGTTGCGGAGTTTGCCGCAATCTCCAGCGTGATGCCCTTCAGCGTGTGGGTCTTGCCGTACCACGCATTCAAATTGTCAACGGCAATAGCAACGCCCACGCTTCCGCTCCAGCCACGGAATGCACACGAATCCGTGCATCAAGAGTACCCGAGAAGCATGAATGGAGTGTCAATGCGCGCCGGGGAGCGCTTAGAAAGTTAACGGCAATCCTGCGTGGTGCTTACGAGGGCAGTGGAAGCGTAAACAGGAAGGTGCTTCCCTTGCCCAGATCGCTCTCTACCCAGATGCGGCCGCCGTGTTGCTCGATGAGCTGTTTGGCGATGGAAAGGCCCAAACCGGTGCCCCCCTTTTCGCGTGAACGCGCTTTTTCGACGCGGTAAAAACGCTCAAAGAGACGTGGCAGATGTTCGGACGGGATACCGGGGCCGAAGTCCTGCACGGAGAACTGCACCGCATTCTCCACGGGGCGCGCGCTGACGATCACATGCGGCACGCGATCCATACCGGAGGAATACTTCAGCGCGTTCTCCAACAGATTACCCAGCACCTGAAGTACTGCGTGTTCGTCAGCCATGACACGCTGCTCAGTGATTTCGCCGATCTCGAGCTTCGCATCTTCAGCATAGGGGGCGCCGGAAACGGTCACAAGTGCGTCGCGTACGAGGAGTTCTGCAGAGATGGGCAGAGGCTCCAGGATGACGTCACCACGCTCTACCTTCGCCAGCATCAGCAGGTCTTCCGTCAGGCGGTGCATGCGTGAGGCATTCTTTAATACCGTCTCAAGGAACTCGTTCGCTGCAGGCGACAGCGGTTCGGTATCCAGAACGGTTTCCACGTAACCAACGATGGAGGTCAGCGGTGTACGCAATTCATGCGAGACGTTGGCTACGAAGTCGCGCTGCTGTCGCTCCACGGCTTCAAACCGCGTGGTATCGCGCAACACGACGACAGCTCCACCGCCGGGCAGCGGCGACGCCGTCACATGGAAGATGCTGCCATGCAGCAGCAGTTCGCTGCGGCATTCCTGCGTGGTTCCGTTGTCGAGCGTTCCCTGCACGCAAGCCAGCACTGCGGGGTCGCGGAAGGTGTGTACCAACGCGCGTCCGTGACGCACGGAGACACCGGGGCCCTCGCGCTGCATGAGTCGCTGCAAAGCAGCATTGCTCCACTGCACGCGGCCCGCTGCGTCCAGACCGAGCACAGCGTCCTGCATGCCTTCCAGAAGCACTTCCAACTGATGGCGGCTTTCCAGCAGGCGTTCGCGATCGCGATCCACGGCTTCCGCGGAACTTCTTACGGCGGAAAAGACGGGTTGCAGGATACGAATCGACTCCGCAGAACCAGTCGAAATCTGCTGGGCTGGTACGGCACCGATCTGCTCAACAGCCTTGGCAGCTGCCTCCGCGCGACGCAGCATCCCGCTCCGCACCGCCATGCCGCAAAGCAGACAGACGGCGACGAAGACAACCGCAGCAAGCCACAGCAAGCCGGGATGCTGCGCCACCAACAAGAGGAGCGCAACACCCGCCAGCAGGGCCAGCAACAGTGCTACCAGCGGATTGTGAAGTGGACGCGTCACGTACGGAGTCTACGTTCTTATTCCGTAACAGTGGCCGCAGTCAGCGTCTGGGCAATGCGATCCGGACGCTCAAAGCGATAGCCTGCACCGCGCATGGTCTTCAGGTAACGCGGATCTTCTGCGTCGTCCTCAATCTTCTCGCGGATACGGCGCACGTATACGTCCACAGAACGCGGCGTAACGAAGCGCGCATCGCCCCATACGGCGTCCAGCAACTGATCGCGGCTGAAGACGCGTCCGGGATGGCGAGCGAGGTAATCCAGCAGACGGAACTCCGTTGCGGTGGTGGTCACCACTTCTCCGCGCACGCGAAGCTGCATGGCGCCGCTATCAATCTCAATGTCGCCCATGCGGATGGTTTCTGCGGGCTCGTGACGCTCAAAGCGGCGCAGCACAGCCTTTACGCGGGCCAGAAGCTCGCGCGTGCTGAAGGGCTTGGTGATGTAGTCATCAGCACCCAGTTCCAGACCATGGACACGATCACTCTCAGAAGCAAGTGCGGTCAGGAAAATCACCGGCACGGAGCTCAGAGCAGGATTCATGCGGAGTCGGCGGCATAGATCGAGACCGTCGCCACCGGGCACCATGATATCCAACAGGAACAGCCCAGGGGCCTTCCGTTCAGCAGCCGGAAGCACTTCACCGGCATTCGCAAAGGCCTGGACGATGAATCCGTTCGCCTCCAATTGGTAGCGGACTAACCGGCTAATATCCGCATCGTCTTCCAGCAAGAAGATAGTCTGGCTCACGCGTTTTGCAATCTCCCTGTACCCCGGTTACAGGCGGTACCCGCAATCAGCGTAGCGCAAACTGCGGCGGCCAATTGCAAATGGACGGTAAATCGTTGGTAGAAAGTACGCCGGAACCTGCCGCGGGGTAGCCTAATTCGAAACCAACCTTATACTTGGCTGGGTACTCCGAACAATTCATGAGCTTTGCTGACTGGCTGCTGGCCGACCTGAACGTACCGAGCGCGCACGAACCAGAGGAGCAAAATCCCTGGTGGCGAGTGATGTGCCTGACCGGCGTGGATTACTTCTCCACGCTGGGATATCAACCGGGCATTGCCTTTCTGGCCGCCGGTGTTCTGTCTCCGCTGGCGACGCTGGTGCTGGTTCTCGTGACACTCTTCGCTGCATTGCCTATCTATCGGCGCGTCTGCCAGGCGAGCCCATATGGTCAGGGCTCCATTGCGATGCTGCAGTCGCTGTTTCCTGCCTGGTTCGGCAAGATCTTCGTGCTGATCCTGTTGGGGTTTGCCACGACGGACTTCATCATCACCATGACGCTGTCCGCAGCCGACGGCGCGGCCCACTTGATCCATAACCCACTAATGCCCGCGTGGATCGATCATCAGGTGCTAGTGACGCTGCTGATTCTGGCGATTCTTAGCGGCATCTTTCTGAAGGGATTCAAGGAAGCGATCGGTGTTGCGGTGTTGCTGGTGGGCACCTACCTGCTATTGAATGCGGTGGTTGTAGTCGCAGGCGTGCGAGAGATTCTCCATCATCCTGAGACGTTGCACGGCTGGCGCATGGCCATTGCCCACCGACATCAGAGTCCGTGGATGATGATCGGTATTGCCTTGCTGCTGTTCCCTCGGTTGGCGCTGGGCCTCTCGGGATTTGAAACCGGCGTTGCTGTTATGCCGCTCATCAAAGCGAAGGACCAGGAAGAGCGGATTCGGAATGCACGCCATCTACTGGTGACAGCGGCCGCAATCATGAGCGTGTTCCTGATCGCCACCAGCGTCATTACGACGGTGCTGATTCCGCCGGCTGCCTTTCGCGAAGGTGGAGACGCAAACGGACGCGCCATGGCGTGGCTGGCTCATCACTATGCCGGAAACGTCATTGGTACCGCTTACGACATCAGCACGATCCTGATCCTTGGCTTTGCCGGGGCTTCCGCTATGGCAGGACTGCTGAACCTGATTCCACGTTATCTGCCAAAGTTCGGAATGGCTCCGGAATGGGCACGCGCATCGCGTCCGTTGGTGCTGGTGTTCATGGGCATTGCAACGCTGGTGACTGTGCTGTTCCATGCCGACGTGGATGCGCAGGGCGGCGCTTATGCGACCGGCGTGTTGGTGCTCATCACGTCTGCTTCCGTGGCCGTAATGCTCAATGTGCAGGTGAAACGGCTGCGTTATGTGTTCATGGCAACCACAGCCATCTTCACCTACACGACTATTGCGAACATTATCGAACGGCCTGAAGGTCTAAAGATCTCTTCCATCTTCATCGCGTCCATTTTGTTTTCTTCATTCGTCTCACGCGCATTTCGTTCGACGGAGCTTCGCATCTCCGAAGTCGAGTTGGATGCTGAAGCAGAAGCCATTCTGCAAGAAGACGTGGACCAGATCATCCGCCTGGTGGCGCGTGGCCCGGAAGCAGGAGATTCCATACAGCTGCTGGATGTGGCCGATTGGAAGATTCGGCACTTTCACAACCTCTCGAACATGGAATGCATGTTCTTCTTTGAGGTGATTCGCGGCGATGCGTCTGACTTCTCCGAAACACTTCAGGTCACGGGACGCCGCGTGGGACGGCATCGCATTCTGAGCGCACGTAGTCCTGTGGTTGCCAATTCGATTGCAGCGCTATTGATCTATCTGGAGCAACGCACCGGCAAAGTTCCTCACGTGTACTTCCGCTGGACAGAAGTCAGTCCCGCCGTGAACATCATGCGTTTCCTCTTCCTGGGCGAAGGCGATACCGCACCGTTGACGCATGAAGTGTTGCGCCGCGCGATTCCGCAGCAGGAGCGGCGCCCCGTGGTTCACGTAAGTTAATGCGGGTTTCTTGACGGTGCGAAGAGTAGGACGATACCCTCGTCGAGACCTGCCATCGCCCCCTTGAGGAGAGCCGTAGCCAAATGCCCTTTGACGATGCTCCGCATGGCGCTGCAAGGTCACTGCGTCCTGGGATTGCCAACCGGCCCGACATGCG
>NZ_JAEDXV010000129.1:0-253 GCF_036877645.1 Terriglobus sp. ADX1 | reverse complement strand
GCGCGAGCCCCAGGGATGGATCTCCAGCACGCTCATCTGCGCGAGTCCGGCGAGAGCTTCTGCGGTGTTGAGTGTGATGTATGGCTCAGGTGCGCCGCCTTTCTTGTCAGCCACCATCACACTGCCACGCCCGCGGGCAGCATGTGATTGACGTGTTTCTGATAGAAGCACTGATGTGCGGAGCCTTCCGGACAACGCACGAGGCTTAACGGACGGTCTGCAATATGCGGCAACATCTCTTCCGAAACGGCCC
>NZ_JAEDXV010000128.1:0-253 GCF_036877645.1 Terriglobus sp. ADX1 | reverse complement strand
GACTGACGGGACTCAGGGAACGGGCTCACGCCGAACTCCATGCCACGCGTTACACCGGCGTTCTTCCACGGCGCATGACTGCGGCTGCGGTTCTCCTCCCAGATGCCAAGCCACGGGAAGTCTGCGCGTCCCAGACATATGCAATGGCAAAGCGATACTTCGGCGACCACGCACTAAAGTATGCCTGCGGCTTCATCAGCACGGCGATGTAGCTGCTGGCTGGTGCGTCCGGCTTCATGTCTGTGACATTGAT
>NZ_JAEDXV010000127.1:0-253 GCF_036877645.1 Terriglobus sp. ADX1 | reverse complement strand
CGAAGCGATTTCGACTACGGGCAATTCCTTGTAGCCGCTTCCCTTCCCGAAGACATTATCGGTATAGCTATGACGAAGGTGCCGGTAGTTGACACGTGCTGTGATGGAAACTCCCTGCTTCACGTCGCTGGCACACGGAATTCATAACGCACAAGCACAGAATGGCCAGCCGAAACCGTGTTGTCGTAAGCCACCGAATGAATCGTCCACACCTTATGGTTGTCGACGAATGTACCACTGGTGTTCACGGGAC
>NZ_JAEDXV010000126.1:0-253 GCF_036877645.1 Terriglobus sp. ADX1 | reverse complement strand
CCACCACCAGCAGGATGTAATGGGCGTGCGTGGACAGCATTGTGGGCATCATTTCCATTTTACCGAGCGGTTTGCGGCATTCCCGGAAGCTGGTTCATAGGTTGAGAGGAAAGCAGGTCCTTCGACTCGCTTCGCTCAGGATGACGGACTTTGTCCGTTGGAGCTTCGCTTGTCAGAGCTGGGCTTGGCATGCTTCGCATCGTTATTCGGCCCGGAACATCCAATATGACCGTGAGCAAAGTTCAGGATCATC
>NZ_JAEDXV010000125.1:0-253 GCF_036877645.1 Terriglobus sp. ADX1 | reverse complement strand
ACATGTCCGTCTTAAAGACGACGTCATTAACGCATGGTGCGAGACTCGAATTCCGAGTTGAGGCATATAACGCACTCAACCACACAGAGCTTGGTCAACCCAATACAACATTTGTTGCTGGCGCGCCCGTTGATCCGAGCAATCCAACTGCAGAATGGGGTGGTAATACCAACGCGACCTTCGGAACGATCACTTCTGCACTGTCTGCGCGCATTGTGCAACTTGGCGCAAAATTATTTTCTAGCAATACAGA
>NZ_JAEDXV010000124.1:0-254 GCF_036877645.1 Terriglobus sp. ADX1 | reverse complement strand
TATGTCGGAAGTAACTGCTGGCGTTAACCGACAGGCTCACGAGATTACGATTCGCGAGCGTGAACGTTTGTTTCACATCTAAAAGGACAAAGGGGGTCTGTTCGCTCGCGGTCGTATGAATCAAGCGGCCGGCCGTGACATCGATTCTTGTTCCCGCGGGAGAGGCGAGTTCCGCAGTCCTATTGCTGTAGACGACGTGTCCCGCTACACTTCCGGTCATCCCAGAAAGATGCTGAGTCGGAGATTGGTCTCCC
>NZ_JAEDXV010000123.1:0-254 GCF_036877645.1 Terriglobus sp. ADX1 | reverse complement strand
GGCAACACAAAAAGTATATCGGTCACGGGGATGCGGCTGATGTTGGCCAGGTCGCCGCGCAGCTGTCCGTGGATCATTTCAAGTTGGCGTTGCCATGCTGTGTCCGGCACGGTGACGGTCGCAACGCCGTCTTGAAAGGCGGAGACTGCGGTTCGGCTGGCTGTGGCGTGCCCTGCGGCGACGGCCCATGCTGCGCCCAGACGATCCAGCGGCGTCAAGGTATCCAGTGACTTGGCCAGGGAAGTTCGCAGAAT
>NZ_JAEDXV010000122.1:0-254 GCF_036877645.1 Terriglobus sp. ADX1 | reverse complement strand
GCCATCCATCAGGCGATGCGCGCCGGCACCACCGCGGAAGTGAAGCAGATATGGCTGACCGCGAGCGGTGGTCCTTTCCGCAACACGCCACTGAAAGACTTTGAACACATCACGCCTGCGCAGGCGTTGAAGCATCCCACGTGGGTTATGGGACAGCGCATCACCATTGATAGCGCCACCATGCTCAACAAGGGACTTGAAATCATCGAAGCATGCCGCCTGTTTGATCTGCCGCCGAGCAAGGTGAAGGTCAC
>NZ_JAEDXV010000121.1:0-254 GCF_036877645.1 Terriglobus sp. ADX1 | reverse complement strand
CCCAGGCCCTCGGCTCCTTCCAGAAACAGCCATTCGTCGCGTGTGGCCGCGACCTCGCATCGGCAGCCTGCGCCCGCACGTCAGACATATCCTGTGCCTTCGCCTGCGCGAGTGGCACCGTCCGCGCCTCAGCAGGTGGCTTCCGTTGCGTCTTCGTCAGCGGCCGTATCGCGTCCTGCTGCACCTGCTTCGGCGACGTCTTCGCCTGCGCCCATCGTGCGATCCGCTGCCAACACGTCGAAGCCAGCGGCACC
>NZ_JAEDXV010000120.1:0-254 GCF_036877645.1 Terriglobus sp. ADX1 | reverse complement strand
GACGGCTCCGAAATCTACCGCATCGCCCCCGACGGCACACCTCTGCGCCTCGTCGCCCTCCAGCAGGACGTCGTCTACGCCCTCACCGTTCGCAACAACGCACTCTTCGCCGCCACCGGCAATCGCGGCCGCGTCTATCGCATCGACACAGCGCAGGCCAACACTTACACAGACATCGCGCACACCGAAGCCAGCCAGGTAACGGCCATCGCGCAAACGCCCTCCGGTCTCGCTCTTGCCACCGCTAACAGCGG